>NZ_JBHFNU010000039.1:0-32982 GCF_041929145.1 Aerosakkonema sp. BLCC-F183
TGGGTGTAAAATGAAGGTATTAAATTCATTTTTTTCATTAGTTAGGTCTACTTGAGAATAGCAGACCTATTTTTTTTTGACAACAATCGGTCAACCCCGCACGCAGTAAGGGGTTGACCGATTGTTGTCTCCCCCCCAGGGCTTTTTTACTCTTGCAATTGTGACTAACTTTATGGCAATTTATATTATTACCATTAGTTGATAATATTTTATCCGCTGTAGAGCATATTGGAAAGTCAGAAAAAGTAACAAAAAAGTAACAAAAAAGTAATATCGGTGGTTATTTAGCTAAAATATATGTTTGGTGACGACAGCCGGGGACAACCACTTCTGCCATAGTATAGACGAAACTTGATACTCCACTACTGAGGAAATATGACGCATGACTGTTGACGAAGCTCTAGAGATTGTCGAAACGGCGCTAGATTACCAAGGCTTAAACAAAGTTCAAGAGCTAGTGTTTCGTCAATCCTGGAAAGGAGAATCTTATGCGGAAATTGCTAAAAGCAGTGGGTATAACTCTGATTATATCAAAGCTGCTGGCTATGAACTATGGAAGCTATTATCAAAAGCATTGGGTGAGAAGGTAAAAAAAGATAATATCAAGCCTGTTTTGAAGCGATATCTACGACAAAACAAAGTGAATTCACAGCGGAATCTAACCATTGAAGTGAACCTCAGCGGAGCAAATTTAAGTGGAGCCAATCTGAATGGAGCTAGAGTAGTTGCAAACTTCATTGAAACAGATTTATCTCAGGCTGTTTCTCCCAAAGCAATTATGCTGGATGATAACACTGAATTAGATGAAGAGGAACAGAAGCAGGAAAATCAGGCTGACTCGGAAGAGCAAATATATTACTGGAATGATTGGCAATTTCGATCGCATTCAGAGGTAAAAATTGCTGAAGCACTCGATCGCACAAACGTCCTGTTTTTTCCTAACACCAAAGCGCGACTGATAACAGGGGAAGGAAGACAAAGCCAAGCAGCTAATTTTCTCATTTTCCACCAAGGCAAGTGGGGTATTCTGAAAGTATCTAATCCAGATATAACCAATGATGAAGAAAGCGATCGCACTTTTCGATCGCATGGCATTTGCATCATCCAAAATTACGATACAACCAGATGCGACGATGAACCCGAGCGAGTCGTGCAAGAGTTTTTGGAATTAATGAATCAATCTTAAATTATGACGATCGCTTCTTTTTAAATCTCTATTCAAAACTTCATTTACTAACATTTTCTCCCGCACTCCCGCACTCCCGCACTCACCCACTCCCCCACTCCCCCACTCACCCATTTTTAATTTTCACAAGCTGAACGATCGCACCTACCAACTCATCAGCATCTATCGGCTTGGCTAAATGCCTATCAAAACCGGCAGCAAGAACCTTTGTACGGTCTGTTTCCATCGCATATGCCGTCAGCGCCACAGCCGGAAGCATACCCCCAGCCTGGGACTGCAAAGCCCTTACCTTGCGGATGAGATCGTAACCATCCTCGTCGGGCATTCCGATATCGCTGACCAGCACATCCGGATTCCATTCTGCCAACGCTTCCAGTGCCGAACTAACTGATGTCGCAGCCTTGACTTGAGCGCCATATTGTGATATGGCAACTTTCAGAAACTCTAGCGTATCCGGCTCATCATCAACGACGAGTACCCGCACGCCGGAGAGGGGGGGAGTAGGGGAGAGGGGGAGAGGGGAAGTAGGGGAAGAATTTGGTTCTCTGGCTATTTTGGTTTCTTCCAGAAGTGGCAGATAAACCGTGAAAGTTGCGCCCAGTCCTTCTCCGGCACTTTCTGCTTTGACTGTACCACCGTGCAATTCTACCAGGTGACGGACAATTGCCAAACCGAGTCCCAGTCCACCGTGCGCCCTTGTGGTTGTGCTATCGGCTTGGCGAAAGCGATCGAACACATAAGGCAGAAATTCGGTACTGATACCTTTGCCGGTATCGCTTACCGCGATCTTGGCATAGGATCTTGCAGATTGATTGAATTTCCAATTAAAGATTTCAGATTGCAGAGATAAAGCAGAATTTTTGTGTTCGATTTGCCATCTTAAATCTGAAATCTGCAATTCCTTGAGTCTCACCTCCACCCTTCCCCCAGAAGGCGTAAACTTAATCGCATTGGAGAGCAAATTCCACACAACTTGCTGCAAACGGTTGAAATCACCGGATACCAAACAACCCCTATCTTGGCAGAGCAACTTAAGTTCGATACCCTTATCTTGAGCAGAGGGACGTACAGCTTCAGTTGCGGCTTCCATAACAGCAAGCAAATCGATCGGATGGAGACTTAGAGAAACTTTACCTCGCAGCATTCGCGAGACATCCAACAAATCTTCGATCAATTCACTTTGCGATCGCGCATTGCGTTCGATCGTCTCCAGAGCGCGATCGCTCGTTGCTGGATCGAACTTACGCTTCCGTAGCAGAGTTGCCCAACCCAGTATCGCATTCAAAGGCGTCCGCAACTCATGCGAGACGATCGCCAAAAACTCATCCTTGATCCGATTTGCCTCTTGAGCTTGTGTGTACAGCCGCGCATTGTCAAAAGCCAAAGCAGCGCGGTAAGCCAAATCCTCTGCCAAAGCTAGATCGCTTGGCTCATACCGACGCCGCGACTCTGTACCAGTAAAAGAAATTACACCCAGCGTTCGCCCCCGCGCCACCAAAGGCACCACTACCAACGATTTGGGAGCGAGTTCGCCCATAAACCGATAACGATCGACATCGCTCCCCTGCGCCTCAAAGAACTTAAAAATATTGCCTTCTGAGCCTGCTTCAGAAGCCACATTAAACAAGTTGGGTGTATAGTTGCAAACATCTTCAATCAGCAACGGTTGACCGCTACGCAGCACTTGCGCTACCGGCGCATTCGAGTTGGAGTCAAGCGGGTAGGATTGCAATTCCTCAAACAGTCTTTCTGGCGATCGATCTTTGTGGGCAAAAGCTACCCGGCGGATCTGCCCCCCATCCTCCAACACGAAAATAGCGCAGTAGTCCGCCAGGTACGGCACAGCCAAACGCGCTACACTTCTCAGTGTCGTCTCGTAGTCAAGTGTTGCCGTTAGCACTTTACTAGCTTCTGCAAGAAACCGCTGTGCTTCTTCTGCTCGATGCAGTTTAGTAATATCGCGTCCCACCCCAACAAGTCCGATCACTTCCCCATCACCATTTCGTAACGGCGATACGGAAGTTTGACAATATTCAGTGCCATTAGCGCTGGGGAACGACCACTCATAGATCGCCGTTTCTCCAGCCAGCGCCCTTTGATTGGCTTCTTCGTGAATTGCCGCCGCTTCCTCACCTAAAATCTCGCGGGGAGTCTTGCCCAAAAAGAATTCCGGTTTAACGCCCGTCTTTTCCCACCAAGAGCCGAAAACACCAGTATGGCGCTGTTCTCGATCCAAAGTGAAGACGATATCCTGCATGGAATTAACGAGAGTTCGGAACCTTTCTTCGCTTGCTTGCAGGGCTTCCTTTGCCCGCTTGCGATCGGTAATGTCGTAAAAAGTCATGATTCCAGCAACGATCGCCCCTTCGTAGCTGTAGATTGGGGTAGAGCTGACGCGCATTATCCCCCAGCTACCATCACCGCGCTGGAAATTAATCTCCTCATCGGTGATCACCTCACCAGTAGAGATCGATCGCGCTAAAGGCCATTCTTCGGGTGCGTAAAGTCGTCCATCAGGATGGAAACCCCTGTAATTCTTGTGGTATTGCAGAATACTATCAGCTTCTAGAAAAGGCTGACGCCAAATTTTCTCCACCAACTTATTGCCTAGAAGTAACCTTCCCGAAGGTGCTTCAGCGATGATGGCAGCTGCCGGCATCTGCTGCAACACAGCTTCTAAGAGTGCCTGTTCGCTTTCGAGGAGTTTAATTAATTTTTGGCTTTTTACTTGTGCCCGTTTGCAATCGCTGATATCTGCAATTGCAGCGATTGTACCGGATATATTACCTTTAGCATCGTACATTGGTGCCGCCCAGATGGAAACGTCTATTGCCGCACCAGATTTTTTCTGCCAACGCACTTCCTTAGATGTGAAATTTTCGATTTCTTGCCATCCTAAATCTAAAATTACCGAGCTAATATCTAATGGGACTTCTTGTGCGCTCCAGCCAAATATACGTTCGGCAGATGGACTCCACATTTTGAGCTTCCCTTGCACATCAAGAGCAATAATGGCTAGGGGTGAAGCTTGAATGATGCACTCCAATCTTTGATTGCTTTCTAGCAGCGCTGACTCAGTTTGTCTGAGCTTAGTGATGTCGCGTGTAATGCTCAAAACATATTCGATCGCACCATTTTTGTCAAATTCAGGCACGAGCCGCGATTGATAGTATTGAGTTGCTTCTGTGGCGCGAAATTCGTACTCGATAACGCGCTCTTCGACCGTTGCAAATACGTATTGAAGATGATTTTCCCAGAAAGAACAAATCTCCTCTGGCATCCCTAAATCACGATTCGTTTTGCCGATAAATTTTGATGCTGGTATTCCCGTTGCTTGTTCTACTGCTGAGTTAACATAGACGTGGCGGAATTCTTGATCGAAACGAGCCATAATATCCGGCGAAATCTCCACCAGCGCCTTGAATTCTCGTTCGCTTGCGTGTAATTTTTCGTCTTCCTGGAGTTGCGTTTCCTTGATAGCAGCGAACACACCACCCACTTTGCCCGTTTCATCCCAAATTGGACTGCAACAAAAAGTGAAGTAGTGCTGCTTTGCATCACCGTTGCTATCTGGGGACAGCACAAGCTTTTCCGACTGGATAACCTTACCTTCCTTGAGAACTGCTTCCACTATTGGGCCGATCGTTTCCCATTTGTCTGACCAGCAGCAATGCCCCGGCTGTCCCAAAGCGCGATCTTGTTTTGCTGTACCCAGTATCGGGCCGCAAGCATCATTGTAAAATTGGATGAATTCTGGCCCCCACCAAACGATCGTCGGGAAAGGAGAAGCCAAGCAGATGCACGCAGATGTTCGCAAACTCGCCGACCAAGTTTCTACAGGGCCAAGAGGAGTAGCCGACCAGTCAAGCGATCGCATCAGTTTACCCATTTCCCCGCCATCAGGGAAAATTTCCTTGAATAAATTTGTCTTCATAGGTTCGGGCAAACTATCCATATGCCACCCTCCTTCTTATATATTGGCCGATTCGGCCTTACGCCATACCCGATGCAGCTGCTAGGCGAGTCCTTACTAAGAGTGCGATCGTTTAAAGCGCTAACTTTCTTCTTTATTGTTTATTATTGTTTCCCCAGACGGGTAAATGTGTCTTTTCATACTCTCTCAAGATTTTGATAAACAAAAACGAAGTTACACTGATACCCTCTTGCATAGTCTGGTAAGTTAAATTAGTCGATCGCTATTTAACGCCTCTATTCGAGCTGGTGAAGCGGCGATATTTTTCAGCCGCAGCAGCAGCCAACTATAAAACTCTGTCAGGTTTTGCGCTTCAATGGGTCAAGAAAGCAGGAGGCTCTTGGGAAAATAAAATTATGGCACTAATTGTTCAAAAATACGGTGGCAGTTCAGTTGGGTCGGTGGAACGCATCCAAGCAGTAGCCCAGCGCGTCTGGAAAGCAGCCCAAGCTGGCAACTCTCTGGTAGTAGTTGTTTCAGCAATGGGCAAAACTACCGACGGTCTGGTGAAACTAGCTTACGAAATTTCCACCAATCCCAACCGCCGGGAAATGGATATGCTACTTTCGACAGGCGAACAAGTTTCGATCGCACTCCTCAGTATGGCATTGCAGGAGTTGGGACAACCGGCGATTTCCCTGACCGGTACCCAAGTTGGCATTGTTACCGAAGCCCAACACACCCGCGCCCGCATTCTGCGAATTGAAACCGATCGCATCGAGCGTCACCTCAAAGAAGGTAAAGTAGTTGTCGTCGCCGGTTTCCAAGGCATCACCAGTACGGAAGAATTGGAAATTACCACTCTGGGGCGCGGCGGGTCAGACACTTCTGCCGTCGCCTTGGCAGCGGCACTATCTGCTAGCTGTTGCGAAATTTACACCGACGTACCGGGCATTTTGACAGCAGACCCCCGCATTGTCCCGGATGCCCAACTGATGTCGGAAATTACCTGCGATGAAATGCTGGAATTGGCTAGTTTGGGCGCGAAAGTGCTGCATCCCAGAGCAGTGGAAATTGCCCGCAACTACGGCGTCCCTTTAGTAGTACGTTCTAGCTGGAGTGACGAACCGGGCACCTGGGTAACTTCCAATATACGTCAAAAACGAGCTTTGGCAGATCTGGAACTCGTCCGTCCGGTAGATGCGGTGGAATTCGATACCGATCAAGCTAAAGTCTCACTGCTGCGAGTACCCGATCGTCCGGGAATAGCAGCGCGACTGTTTGGCGAAATTGCCTCGCAAGAGTTAGAAGTTGACTTGATTATTCAATCAATTCACGAAGGCAATTCTAACGATATCGCTTTTACTGTCAGCAAAGGCGTTCTCAAAAAAGCCGAAGCTGTAGCAGCTGCCATTGCACCCGTCCTGCGAGGTAACAGTTCCAAACTGGAAGAAGCGGAAGTAATGGTAGACGGGAAAATTGCCAAAGTCAGCATCGTCGGTGCCGGTATGATCGGTCGTCCCGGTGTAGCGGCGCAAATGTTCGCCACTCTAGCAGATGCGGGAATCAACATTCAAATGATTTCCACTTCGGAAGTGAAAGTCAGTTGCGTAGTGGATGCGGATGATTGCGATCGCGCAATTGCCGTGCTTTGTGCCACCTTCGATGTTAACTGTTCTCCAGTCGAAGCGATCGACACACAATTGAAACATCATTCTGCTGTTCCCCCCTCATCTTCCCCCATTCGTGGCGTGGCGCTAGATCTCAATCAAGCGCGTGTAGCGATCCGCCACATCCCCGATCGTCCCGGTATGGCAGCGCGATTGTTCCAACAATTAGCAAAGCATAATATCAGCGTCGATACGATCATCCAATCGCAACGCTGTCGTATCGTCGATGGCAGCCCCAGACGAGATATCGCCTTTACCGTGGCGCGAGGTGATGCCGAAGCTGCTAAAAGAACGCTGTCAGAGGCAGTTGCCAACTTAGGGTGCGGAGATATTGTAGTAGATAATGCGATCGCCAAAGTCAGCGCTGTCGGTACAGGAATGGAAAGACAGGCGGGAGTCGCAGCACGTTTATTTGAAGCACTGGCAAAACATCAAATCAACATTCAAATGATTGCCACCTCCGAAATTAAAATTAGCTGTGTGGTCGCCCAAGAACAAGGCGTTACAGCCTTGCAAGCCATCCACGCTGCTTTCGGACTTGCCGGTACTCAAAAAATCGAAGTTCCCGCTTAATAATATCATCTCCCGTAGCATCGGTTGCCCAAAAAATCGCTTTCTTATCTGCGTTTATCTGCGTTTATCTGCTTAATCTGCGGTAAAAATTTAGCCTCCAATTCCCACAGATAACCTTTCGCATCACTAATCTAATACCGATGCAACCAGACACCCTAGAAACCCGGTTTCTTCAAGAAACCGGGTTTCTTTGTAAGTCAGCTAAAAAGGACTGTAAATATTTTTTGTCAATCTAGTATAAGCAGGCACTTACGCAATTGCTGCCGGTTGACCGACAACAAAACTTGTAATTAAACTGCTTACCAAAGAAAGCGCGATCGCCACAAATACAGCACTCATTATTCCCTTTTCCAAACGGAAGCCAGTCACGAATCTAGCCGCTAAAGTCAAAGCGATCGCATTGATAAAAAATGAAAACAAACCCAATGTGAATACCTTCGCAAAAAATCCGTAGATGCCAAATGTGAAGAAATTAGGTACTGTCAACACGAAAAATGCAATCAGCGAATTGATAATCCCGAAAACCGCTGCTGAAATATAAGCTATACCAGGGTTATCAATTTCAATCCCCAACGGCAGTTTGGTCAGAATCAGCAAACTAGAAGCTGTGATTAGCCAAGTTACCAAAATATCAACGAAATCCATATTGAAACTTCCTCCGATCTATCCATAATTTGGCGAGTAACATTTAAAGCCGCGCCAAATTACGCAGTTTTTAGTTGAGGCGCAATCAAAACACCTTCAATAACCACCTTAACTAGGCCAGAGCGAATATTCCATCTGCTCATTGGCATAAATAGATCTACCTCTAAAGGTCGGAGTTGACTAATAGCTATGTTTCCATGAAGCGAACTAGAATCTTCTCATCCAAAATATGCTTCGATAACCCTTTTATTTTGTCCGCCTTTTGTCTTCATCTTTCCTTCGCGTTCTTCACGTCTACCCTGCGGGAAGGCTGCGCCTATGGCGGTTCGTAAAAAAGGGGTATAGAAGCCGATTTGCGATCCTAGCTAATGACTGAGATAATTAATAAATCAATCTAAAAATCAAGGAATTGATAAAGCCGAGTGCGATCGCACCCAGAAAAGCACTCCAGAAACCCCAGCGCAAGCGAAATCCTTCTACTAACCAAGCGGCCAATCCAAAAATGATGGCATTGATTGCAGCTAAAAATAGCCATTGCAACAAAAATAAAGTCAGTAAGTTCGGCACAAAAAACAAAACTTTTAAAACCGGCTGTAAAAGAGCATTTAAAATCCCAAAAACTGCTGCCGAAGTCAACGCCTTATTAAATCCATCGATTTCCACTCCCAGCGGCAATTTAGAAATAATGAACAAGCTCACAGCCGTGACCAGCCAAGCAATCAAAATGGCAATTAAATTCATAGAAAAACTCCTTTTAAAACTTGACAATGACGAATCTAAATTCAAACCAAAAAATTATCTGAGAAAACACAAAAATGTATCTATCTTCCGGAATAGATATAGCAACCGCTGTCGTCAGCCAGGACATTCTTAATTCCTTCCAACCCCGACGCCCGACGCCATAGCCCGTAGTTTCAAGGAGATGGAGGCTTGGCAGGATCTGCTGAAGTTCCGGGAGTCGGCACTGTTGCTGGTGTTTCGGGAACAACTCCGGAAGGCGGAACAGTAGGCGTTAAAACTCCACTACCGGGAACAGAAGGATTAAGCGTTCCCGGTGGCTGTGCGGGGTTGGGCGTCGCGTAGGGGTTGTAGGGATTGTAAGGGAGGGTATTTGTGCCTGAGTTTGGCGTCAAACCAGGAGTATTTGTAGTGGGTGGAGTGAGTCCGGGGGAATAAGGTGTTAAACCAGGAGTAGGAGAAGGAACTGGTGAATCGATCGCTCGATCGGGCGTATCCGGTAGGGTTGCTAAGGCGACGCGATCGCCCCCTACCAGCCGCATTTTATCCAGAACTTGCACCACATCGTTGTAAAAAGCTGTCTTGGAAGCATATAGAACCATCGTCCCTTCCGGATTGGTCTGGCGATATTCCCGCAATTTTTGTTCCAAATTCTCTGGCGTCACCAGTTCATTTTCTACATAGATTTGATTAAACGGATTGATACTGACAATTAACAGCTGGCGCGTCTGCGCTGTCGTCGCGCTGCTGCTAGCTTTAGGCAAATCGACGCTAATTGCTTGCTGACGAGTGAATTGCAAAGCAGCCAGGATAAAAAACGTGAGGATACAAAAAATGACATCAATCAAAGGGATTAGCTCAATTTTGATGTCATCGGATGGGGAGTCAAGATTAATCTTCATTCTGCAAGCGGGGCTAGAGTGGAAATGTACGGAATTGGAGAGTGCGATCGGTCAAAACAAAAATAGCAATACCCTGCGGTCTGCCTGACTGGACACTATTCGGCATCCTCAATGGCATTAGCACTGTCCAGCTTTGGCTTTGGCTTTTCGCGAGAGCTGCTATTGTTGTAGCTGGCAGGATGGCGATCTTCTAGTTGTAAGCGCGACCAAAACTGTCGATATAGCAACTCTAATTCATTGCCAGATTTACGAAAAATTTTGACTTGGTTGAATAAAAAAAGTTGAAACAAGCGGTAGAATGCCAGACTGAAAATTGCTACCACCAATCCGCTAGCCGTACTGATTAAAGCTTGACCGATACCCAAAGTTGCCTCAGATGCCGCCGCCGTTCCAATATCGCTAATCCGAAGGTCGCGCAGGGAGACAATTAAACCCCAAACCGTGCCGAAAAGTCCCAGTAGGGGTGCCAAGGCAATCACCGCTTCTAAGATTTTGTCGCCTCGGCGCATCGCACCCAACTCTTCTTCCGCCGCTGTTTCCAGTGCGAGTTTAAACACTTCCGGTTCAGGTTGGGGCAAGCGTAAGGGGGCATACATAAAGCGCCCGATCGGTTTATTCGATGACCGTCTGGCAATTTCCGCCGCAGTTTCCCAATCTTGAGAAGCAGCATCCAGAACGCGGTTGACAATATCTTTTTCCTTAGTCAGAATTTTTGTCCAGAACCACAGACGTTCCAGGATCACGGTCAGCGACAAAATTGAGAGTACCAGCAACGGCCACATTGCCGGCCCGCCGTCCCTAAAAAGTTCGAGATTGTATATTTGCTTAAGAATCTCATCCACAGTTTTCGTTTCCTCCATTCGTACTTCGTCGCTATGCTCGTCCTGCCGGTTAACACCAGTTTGGGGCAACTCAATTTTAAAGAAATGAGGCGCTACCGGTGCGGTCATCACCTTCGTTCAATTCAGAAAAACCCTCAAACTCCTCCAAAACAGCCCAACATAGCTAATTGCGGATATCCGCACCCACAGCCGCTGAGGTATTTGCCACAATAAAAAGTAACTAGAGGCTACAAAAATGAACTTCTCAATTCAATCACTTTATAACTGGTATCGCAACACCATTCGTAACCCCAAGTATCGCTGGTGGTTGATTTTAGGATCGTTGCTTTACCTTTTCAGCCCGATCGATATTGCACCTGATTTTATCCCCGTGATTGGGCTAATTGACGACGCTGCAATTATGACGCTGCTGGTTTCAGAAGTATCCCAGCTGTTAATCGATCACGTCAAATTGCGTCAAAGTCAGAATCCAGCTAACTCCTCCGAAAATAATGCTTCTGCCCCATCTTCAGTTGAAGATAAAGTTGTTGACGTAGAAGCTGTTTCGGTCAAATAGCGATAACGAAAATCTCAAAACTGAATCATATCATCGTTGTGTGAGCCAATGCGCTTGTTAGTGTTTTTCTCTCCTACTCAGCTCTAGCAAGACCCAATCTACAGAACCAAGATGTCAATTCCTCCCAGTCAATCTGACGGGGAGGTATTTGTTTTTGTAGCACTTGCCGTTCACTTTCTTCCTGGCAGAAGATCGCGATCGTTCTTTTTTCCTTCCCCTTCCCTCTCCCTCTCCCCTCTCTTCCTTGTTTCTCCCTTCCGATAAAAATTCACCCTATTGGGCGACCCAAGGGTAGGAGGTATTCATCTAGCGGCTAGTAGGAAGATGAATCTTTAGAGGGAAGCACTAACAGAGCATTTTTTTAGAACTTGGTAGTGTTACTGTTTCTAGTCAGTACCGTGCTTACCAAAAGTTAACCTTCTTCCAGCCAAGGATGTTAAATTATCAGCATACCTTTTGCCTGGTATATCAGACCAATATATATGCTTGAGTTAGCTACCCTGGGTCTACTTCTGCGCGAGCCACTGCATGGTTATCGGTTAAAGCAGCAACTGGAGTTGTTTATGAGTAGCTGCATCAGCGTCAACTATGGAGCCATATATCCTTTGTTGCGGCGTCTAGAAGAGAGTGGCTATATAGTAACACTAGGCCAAGGACCCGGAGAAGCAGGCCCAAGCCGCAAAACTTATGGAATTACCGCCACGGGGCGCGATCGCTGGCGGCAAAAAATGTTGGAACATCCACATGAGAGCTGGGTCAACACTCGCTCTCGCTTTACGATCAAGTTTTTCTTTTTTAGCAATTTAGAATCCGCAGAGCGGGACAAGCTACTCGAACACCGCTTAATGGTTTGTCGGCTGCGTCTGGAAAGCCTGGAGATAGAACCGATGCCAGCAGATCGCTACCAGTCAGACACTTGGAAGAGACACTTTGCTATGCTCCAAGACGAAATTAACTGGCTGCGATCGCAACTACGCAAAGAGCAGAATGGCCCAGGAGCAGAGGAAGATTTACGGATAATTACCAGCAATCAGCGCTCTTGTCAATTAAGTTAGGAAAATCATGCACCACCAGAAAACTTCGCAACCGACCAATGGCAAGTATGCCAGCACATCAATTCTTCAGGAGGAGGTGCCATCGGATGTAAACAGCGAGCAAATTGTGGAGGAAAATTGGAGCGAAGCACCTCAGTCCCAGCCTCCAGCGACAAAAAATTGGAGCGTTATCTATAACATTTTGGCAGCGATCGTTCTGTTAGGGGCGGTCGGAGTCGGTTGGCGGTGGTGGCAGACTCAACAACCAGCTTCATCTCCACCACCAACAGCCGCAGCCAGACCGATGGGAGTCCCCGTCAAACTCGCGCCTGTAGAGACAGCCACTCTGCAAGAAACTTCCGACTTTGTGGGCACATTAGAGTCCCAGCGATCGGTACAAGTGCGATCGGAAACCGAGGGACAGGTAATCCAAATTTATGTAAAACCGGGAAACTTGGTGCGCCAAGGCGAAATCATCGCTCGCCTCAAAAGCGATCGAGCCCAAGCCTCTCTAAATCAAGCAAAAGCAGGCTTAGAGCAAGCACAAGCCCGCCTTAGAGAACTAAAAGTCGGTAGTCGCCCAGAAGAAATTGCCCAAGCCCAAGCCCGCGTATCCCAAGCCGAAGCGCGTTTAGCAGAAGCCCAGTCCGGGAGTCGTCCGGAAGAAATTGCCCAAGGCAGAGCCCGTTTAGCCCAAGCCGAAGCGCGTTTAGCCCTAGCGCGTGCAGGTACTCGTCCCGAAGAAATCGCCCAAGCAAAAGCTCAAGTCGATGCAGCTCGCGCTTCCGCCTTCCTCACCGGAGAAAGAACAAATCGATATAGCCAACTAAGACAGCAAGGTGCGATTTCCCAAGACCGACTCGATCAAACCCTTGCAGAAGACCGCAGTGCCCAAGCGAACTTGCGAGAAGCCGAACGGCGTCTCATCCAGCTGCAAAACGGCACTCGTTCCGAGGAAATTGCCCAAGCAGAAGCAACCGTTCAAGAAGCGCGACAAGCTTTAGTGCAGTTACAAAAAGGGCCGCGATCCGAACAGATCGATAGCCTCAAAGCAGCCCTAGAACAAGAAAAACAAGCCTTACAGCTGCTACAGAACGGTAGGCGTCCGGAGGAAATCGCCCAAGCAGAAGCCCAAGTTGCCCAAGCGCAAGCGCAAGTGCGATCGGCAGAAGTTCAACTGAACGATACTAGAGTCACTGCCCCCTTTGTTGGTGTCGTCGGTGACATTCCCGTCAAAGTGGGAGACTACTTAAGCAAAGCAGACATCCTGACGACGATTACCCAAAACCAATCCTTAGACCTAAATTTAGCAATCCCGATCGAACGTCAACCGCAATTGCGCTTGGGACTGCCAGTAGAATTACAAGGCGTAGAAGGTTCCTCTACCGGTCGGATCAGTTTTATCTCGCCAAAAGTCAATACCGAATCCCAATCTCTCCTTGCCAAAGCTACCTTTGATAATTCCAGGGGACAGCTGCGAGATGGACAATTTGTGCGAGCCAAAATCATTTGGAATACTCGCCCCAACACTGTCGTAGTACCCACAACCGCCATCATTTTTCAAGGTCAAGATCGATCCATCTACATAGCTGCACAGGGACAGCAAGGTTCCCAAGTAGCAAAACTGCAACCGATAAAACTCGGTTTAGTACAAGGCGACAAAGCCGAAGTTGTCGAAGGATTGCAATCGGGAACCCAAATTATCGTTTCCGGCAATCAAAAGTTAGCTGATGGCGCTCCTATAATGCCGCTTCCTTCCCAAGAGCAAAGTAGTAAGTGAGAAAAAAAGTCAAAAGTCAAAAGTCAAAAGTCAAAAGTCAATATTTAGAAAAAAGTGCTTCTTCCCTTTTTATTAGGCTGTATAGTTCGCGAGAACTTATACCAAATCCTGGTTGATTACCCCGGTTATTTTTTCCATCTTATTCTTGGCGTCTTGGCGGAGAGTTCACTCAGGGGGTAGTTAACCCGGAAGTATTACAGAGCCAAGAAAGCATTTCCAATTTCAATAATTATTGATTTGCGGCTGAATTTCGACTTTTGACTTTCGACTTTCGACTTTTGACTTTCGACTTTTGACTGAGTGACTTTTGACTTTTGACTTGCTTATGTTCACCCATTTCTTTATCAAAAGACCGGTCTTTGCTTCCGTGTGTTCCTTGCTAATAATTCTGGTGGGAGTAGTAGGTTACACCCGCTTACCGGTACAGGAATATCCGAGCATTGACCCGCCCGTAGTCAGCGTCAGCACCGTTTATCCGGGTGCTAACCCGCAAGTTGTAGAAACAGAAATTACGGAAATATTAGAAGCAGAACTGAACGGAGTTGAAGGAATTAAAACCCTGACTTCAGAAAGTCGAGAGTCAGTCAGCACAGTTACCCTTCAGTTTGAACTCAGCCGCAACCTAGAATCCGCAGCTCAAGACGTGCGCGATCGCGTGTCCCGCGTTACCGGCAGATTACCGGATGATGCGGAAGCGCCCGTAGTCAGCAAACAATCGGGCGATTCCTCACCCATTGTCTGGTTTGCCTTGTACGGCGAAAAATTTTCCACCTTGGAATTGAGCGATTATGCCGACAAGTTAATCGTAGACGCCCTAGAAACAGTGCCGGGAGTCAGCAGCGTCATTATTGGCGGCGAACGGCGCTATGCCATGAGGATCTGGCTAGATCCGCAGAAAATGGCGGCTAGAAATCTGACAGTTCTCGATGTCGAACAAGCACTGCGTCAGGAAAACGTAGAAATTCCTTCCGGTTTGGTAGAAGGAGAAACATCGGAATATTCTGTCCGCACCTTGGGGAGATTGCAAACACCGCCAGAATACGAAGCATTAGTTATCAAACGCAATCAAGATGGCACTCAAGTCACTCTCAAAGACATCGGCAGAGCCGAAATTGGAGCGGAAAACGAACGCTCCTTCGTGCGTTTCAAACAACAACCAGCAGTGGGTTTAGGTGTAGTGAAACTCTCCAACGCCAATACGCTGGATGTTGCTGAAGGTGCCAAAGAAAAGATGGAAGAACTTTCCCATAATTTTCCAGAGGGAATGAGTTACCAGATTGCTTTTGATAGTTCTGCGTTTGTGGAGTTGGCAATTGAAGAAGTTTGGGTAAGCCTTTATTTATCGATCGCACTCGTTGTCCTGGTCATATTTATTTTCCTGCGCGACTGGCGTGCCACCTTAATTCCCACAGTAACAATTCCCATTTCCCTGATCGGCGCTTTTGGGTTGATGTTTTTTATGGGATTTTCGGTGAACACGCTGACTTTGTTTGCGCTCACCCTGTCCACCGGTTTGGTGGTGGATGACACCATTGTGGTGCTGGAAAATATCGTGCGCTACATCGAAGAAAAGCGCATGGCTCCATTTCCAGCTACTTTTGAGGCAACAACAGAGGTGGTGTTTGCGGTTATTGCTACTACCGTGGTATTGATTGCGGTGTTTGTGCCGGTCGCCTTTGCTGCGGGTACAACCGGTCGTTTGTTCAACGAATTTGCCTTGACGATTGCCGGAGCGGTAGTATTTTCTTCGATCGCCGCTTTGACTTTAGCTCCCGCCATGTCGGCTAGGTTGCTCAAACCGTCCCATCGGGAAAACCCCACCCCCTACCCCTCCCCGTCCCACGGGGAGGGGAGAAGAGCGGAGGGGCAGAGGAGATTTGGTTTGAGATCGGTTTTCGCTCCCGTTTACTGGCTGCTGAACTTTTTTGAATGGGGGATAAACCGGACGCGGGATATATATGCTGCATCTCTGCGACTGCTAATGAAATTAAAATTAGCGATCGTCGTGTTGTTTTTGATCTCTTTGGCGGTGACAGCGTGGCTGTTTCAGCTTATCCCGGTGGGATTTTTACCAAACGAAGACCGAGGTGCGATTTTAACGGTTGTGCGAGGGCCGCAGGGTGTTACCCTCAACTACACAGACAAAGTGATGCAGCAGGTGGAAAATGTTTTGAGTCAGGTTCCCACGATCGAGAGTTACTTTGCCATTGGTGCTTTTGGAGGCGGTTCTGGGGTAGGGCAAGTTAATCAGGGATTTGTGTTTAGCAGACTCAAACCTTGGCAAGAGCGTCCACAGCCTTCTCAATCGCAACAAGCTACAATCGGTCAGCTTTTCGGTCGATATATGCAAATCACGGACGCTTTGGTGATTCCAATTAATCCTCCCGCTTTACCAGGGGCGGGATTCAGTCAGCCGGTGCAGTTTGTGTTGCAAGGGAATAATTTAGAAACGCTGGCACAAGAAGCGGATAAGTTAGCTCAAAAAGCGCGACAGTTGCCCCAATTGGTGAACGTGGATACTGATTTAAGACTGAATAAACCAGAGTTGATTCTGACGATTAACCGGGAGCAAGCTGCTAATTTGGGTGTGTCGGTGCGAGATATTTCCCGCACGCTGCAAATTCTCTTGGGCGGACAAGAAATTACGAGTTTTAACCGGGAGAATCGGCGCTATGAGGTTGTCGTGCAAGCAGACGATCGCTTCCGCGCTTCTCCTGAGAATATTCGGGAGTTTTATGTGCGTTCCCAGCAGGGACAGATGATTCCGCTGACTAACTTGGTGAAGGTGACTCCTTCAACGACGCCTCCTCAAATCAATCACTTTAATCGATCGCGAGCTGCTACTATTTCTGGTAGTCCCGCTCCGGGTCAAAGTTTGGGTCAGGCTCTCGATGCTTTGCAGAATCTGGCGCAGCAGCAACTACCGACTGATATCCGCACTACTTTGTCGGGTGAGTCGCTGGAGTTTAAAGAAGCCGGTCAATCGACAATTTATATTTTCGGTCTGGCTTTAGCATTTATTTTCCTGGTTTTGGCTGCCCAGTTTGAAAGTTATATCGACCCTTTAGTGATTCTGTTAGCTGTACCCCTGTCGCTGTTGGGTGCTTTTGCGGCTTTGTTGCTGCGGGGTTTGGATTTAAATGTCTACAGCCAAATTGGTTTGATTATGCTGATCGGTTTGGTGACGAAAAACTCGATTTTGATCGTCGAATTCGCCAACCAATTGCGCCAAGAGCAGGATTTGCCGATCGCTAAAGCTGCTATTGAGGCTGGTTTGGTGCGGTTTCGTCCTATACTGATGACGGCTTTTTCCACTATTTTTGGCTTAATTCCACTGGCTATCGCTACCGGTGCCGGTGCTGCCAGCCGGGTTTCTTTGGGAATGACCGTCTTAGGGGGTATGCTAATTTCTACCTTCTTGAGCCTTTACATAGTGCCGGTGTTTTACGTCATCGCTACTTCGGCTCAAGCTCGGCTGATGAAAGGGCGTCGGGGTTAGGGATTAGGGGATAAGGAAAAAGGAAAAAATTAATTCTCTTGCTCCCCCGCTCTCCCGCTCTTCCGCTCTCCCCCGACGCCCTAGTTTGCACAAACCATCTAGGCAGCAAACGATTCTGAAATATATGCCAAAATTTCGTCATTTTGTGGTTGTGAGTGTGAGTGCTGCGTTAGCAGAGTTGACAACGATTTTCGGTAGCAGTACGCCTAGTTTTGCCCTTAGCAATGAGTTGTGTCGGGACGCAGCGTGCAATGTCTCGACATCCCACGATAACGGCGTGCTGATACAGGATCGTTTACCCAGCCGTCAAACTGGGGTAGAGCAGCATATCGTCAAAAATCAAGATAATGCTAATAATGCGTCATTAGGGGCGGATTTACAGATTGAAATATCAAACGATCGCTATAATGCTGCCGACAAAAGCCGATTAATCGCTCAAAATCGCGTCCCGGAAACTTTAGTCCCTAGCAATCTGCAACCCAATCCCAATCCTTTACAATTTCCGACTCGACCCGAAGAAGTGAATATAGAGGTGACGCAGCCCCTGACGCTGCAACAAGTTTTGGAACTGGCGCGGCGCAACAATCGACAGCTTCAGATTGCGTTGCTGGAGTTGGAACGGACGCGGGCGGCGCTGCAAGAGGCGCGGGCGGCTTTATATCCGACGGCGGATCTGCAAGTGGATGCAGCTGGTGGACGATCGACTCAGAGCGAACTGAGTATTGAGCGAGCAAATCGGCAAGGGGTAGATCAAATAGAAGAAGGCTCGTTTAGCATTAACGGAACGCTGGGATTGAGTTACGATCTGTTCACCGGCGGTCGTCGCGCTGCCCAAATTCGCGCAGCAGAAGAACAGGTGCGGAACAGCCAGCTGGAAGTGGAGCGTTTGAGCGAACAAACTCGTCTGGACATCACGAGTGCTTATTACGATTTGCAACAATCTGACCAACAAGTCCGCATTTCCCAGGCGGCTGTGGAGAACGCCCAGCAGAGTTTGCGGGATGCCCAATTACTGGAACGGGCTGGATTGGGAACTAAATTTGATGTCCTGCGTGCCCAAGTGCAGCTGGCTAATGAAAACCAAAATTTGATTCGCGATCGCTCTCAACAGCAAATCAATCGTCGCGTTCTGGCTCAGCTATTAAGTCTGCCCCAGTCTGTGAATCTTTCTGCTGCCGATCCGGTGGAAATTGCAGGTTTGTGGGATTTAACGCTGGAGCAAAGCATTATACAAGCTTTTCAGAACCGTGCGGAATTGCAACAGCAGTTAGCCCAAAGAAATATCAACCAAGAACTGCGACGCGCCGAGCTGGCTGCCCGCAAACCTCAGCTCAATTTATTCGCCAATTACAATGTTTTAGATGTATTTAACGACGGTCTTGGAATTGCCGATGGCTACTCTGTGGGAGCAAGGCTGCGCTGGAGTTTGTTTGATGGGGGATCTGCACAAGCTAGAGCTGCTCAGCGACAAGCTGACAAAGACATTGCCGAAACTCGCTTTGCCGATACGCGCAATCAAATCCGCTTGCAGGTAGAACAATCTTATTACCAGTTGCAATCGAACTTGGAAAATATTCAAACCTCTAATGTCGCCTTGGATCAAGCCAGGGAAGCTCTCCGTCTGGCACGTTTGCGCTTTCAGGCAGGTGTGGGCACCCAAACTGAGGTGATCGATGCCGAAACTGAGCTAACGCGGGCGGAAGGGAACCGGGTACGAGCTATTATCGACTACAATCGGGCACTGGCAAATCTGCAACGCGCTATTAGCAATCTTTCTAGCAGCGCTCCTGCTGTTTCTCGCTAACTTAGAATTTCGGCTCAGTTGACCGCCTGACAAGTAGCACGTCAGGCCAGTTTTGTCATAGCAGCGACATAATTTGTAATATTTCTTAAAATAAGGTAAATTTAAGTAAAATAATATGATAGCTATAAGGGGCTTGTGATTATGGAGACTTTGACGCAGAAGGCATCTCTAATGGGTAATATCAAATTTGTCAAGGAAAATACAGAAGTAGTTGTAGCCAGCGGTGCTAATTTAAGACAGAAAATGCTGGAAAATAAGATTGACCTTTACACATTCATGGGAAAAGCGATGAATTGTGGGGGTTACGGTCAATGCGGTACCTGCGTTGTAGAGATTGCTGAAGGGATGGAAAACCTTTCGCCGCGTACTGAGGTGGAAAATCGGAAACTGAAGAACAGGGGCCAAAATTGCCGTCTTGCTTGTCAAACTCTGGTAAATGGCCCTGTTAGCGTCGTTACGAAGCCGTCAAAACGTTAAGCCGATTGTTTGTTTTGAGCGCTTTGTGCTGCTAGTCAGGTATTTCTAGAGCGCAGTCCAGTACTTACAAAAACGAGGTTATTCTCATCCTTAAAGAAACCTAGTTTTTAGCGCCAAGTGCCAATACTGGACTGACACTAAATTCGCGTCTGCTACCTTCTTTTTCGGGTTCAATGTTCTTATCGATCTCCCCCGCTCCCCCACTCCCCCACTCCCCCACTCCCTCCTGTGAATAAAGAGGTAATAGCAGCGGATTAGGTATGACATTCTAGTGGTATCCTAGTGATGTAAAATTGCTGTGAAATAAAGGCTGGGGTTTATGCAAGTTAATGATTTAGGGTTTCTGGCAAGCATCCTGTTTGTGCTTGTGCCAAGTGTGTTTTTACTAATTCTGTACATTCAAACCAGTACCCGCGAAAGCGGTAACAAAGCTGATTGATGCAGCGCTGAGCAAAAATCCGCCAATAAAGAGAGTTTTGAGTTTTGAATCAGTTTATTTAACTCAAAACTCAAAACTCAAAACTTAAGCGACAGTACGTGCCAACAATACGGGACAGTTGGCATAAACTCGCACGTAGTCTGAAAGGGAAGTGCCCAACAGTCGGTCTAAATCTGGGAGACCTTTGGCGATCGAAGGGCGACGATCGGGAGACCCCAGCATGAGAAGGTCTGTACCAACTTCCTCGGCGATGCGACAAATTTCTTCACCAGGCTTGCCAGTGCCGATAATGCAGCGATAGGCAACGCCCATTTTTTTCGCTTCTGCAACTGCCGGTGCTAGCACGGGATTAGTTTCGGGACTGGTGCTTTCTACTTTCGGGTTGATGCGAACTAGAATCAGCTGACCGCCTTTGATATCGCGTAAAAGAGACAGAGCCAGCTTCAATGTTTCTTTAGAAGCTTCCGATCCATCCATTGCCACCATGATTTTGGAGATTTTTTTGACGTAGATATCGTCTTTGACCAAGAGCATGGGGCGAGCGGAGAGTTGAAAAACATACTGACTGACAGAGTTTTCCAAAATCGACTCTAGGCGCTTGAGCCCGCGAGAACCCATAATAATCAAATCAGCGTTGATTTCATCGGCAACCTCGCAAACTATACTCTTGGGGTCGCCTTGTCGCAACATGGCGTTGACGTGATTGGGATCTAATTGCAAGCTCTGAATGGCGGTGGCGAGAATTTTGCCTCCTTCTTCCCACTTGGCGGTCATACCATCAGAAGTTACTTGGGGAGGAACGACGTGCAAAACGGTTACAGAAGCGGGTTTGAGGGAAGGGATTTCCATCAACGCCTTGAGCATTTCTTCAGTATGACCCGTTCCGGAGTCGGCTAGCAATATTTTTTCTATCATCGGTTTGTCTGCTTGAGATCGGAATCTATCAGATTTTTTTGGTGTTTGATTAAGCGGAGATCGGGCATATTCAATCTATCTCTCAAGATAGAACGAGTGCGTAGCTTCTTTAGCAAGTCTTTTACAAGCTGTTACAGAAAAGTTGTTTATCGCTGGCATATACATCTTCTAATAATACAAATTGTTAAGTTTTTTCCGATTGTGGTTGTTTTTCGTCCTTCTTACTAACGACGCGATAGATCTCCACGCTTTGCCGTCTGCCCTTCAAATCGATCGGCCCCCAATATTCGACTTGAAATTTGCCGTCGATGTAAACGAAAGTTTCGCGGGCAATTAGTACGCGGCAGCTGGAGGGTTGAAGATCCTTGCAGCAACTTTCCAAACGGGAGGCAATGTTGACGCTATCGCCGATGATGCCGTATTCTAAGCGGTCTTTGCCCCCCAAACTACCGGCCACGACTGGGCCTGTAAAAATACCGATTCGCATTTGAATTGTGGGTAAGCCGCGACGAAGCAGCTGGGAGTTGAGTTCTTGGAGACGATCGCCCATTGCGAGGGCGCAAGCTACAGCCGAGTAAGCGTCCTGAGCTATTTCTTCTCGTGTGGTGCGACATATGGGTACACCAAACACCGCCATGATGCCATCACCGATAAATTTATTGATGATGCCGTGATGAACTTGCACTTCTTGGGCGATCGCGCTGAAATATTCATTGAGCCATTCCAGCAAAACGGTGGGCGACATTTGTTCGGCGATCGTGCTGAAATCTTTGATATCGGAGAACAACAAAGTCGCTGTTAGAGTTTGTCCGGGTAATTTGCCAGATTTGAGCAAGCGATCGCGGTGTTGCCAAAAGGCGGCGGCAATTTCCGGGGAGGTGTTCTTTCCCAAGAGTTTCATCACCATTTGCTGCTGCTGATAGAAAGTGTAGGAGCGGTTTAAGACTACAGCGCCACCTGCGATCGACACAGCTAGTATGGGAGATGCGATCGGCACCCATCCGTGCTGAGTAAACAGATAAAAGCAGCTGAGTATGACAAGAGCGATCGCGCCGATCTCCAGGATGCTTAAAACGAGGGGACGACGAAAATATGCGGCCAAACTACCGCCGATAAGTGCCCAACCTAAAATCCACAGCACCTCCATCCATTCATCCCAGAACCAAAATAAAGGTTTTTCCCCAACAGCTGCATTGAGAATTTGGCTGACCATTTGAGCGTGAATCAGCACCCCCGACATTTTGTAGTTTTCTTGTTGGGTAGGACTGTAGGGTGTCAAAAAAAGGTCGTTGAGACTGGGTGCTGTACTGCCAATTATGACAATCTTGTCTTTTATCCAGCTGGGGTCAACCTGTCCGCGTATTACCTCTGCGAGGGTGACTTGTCGCGCCACCGGTTGTGCGGAACGGTAATTGAGTAGGATCTGATATCCTCGCGCATCAATATTTTGATAACCTCCGGAATCTGACTCCAAACGAGTAAACACAGCTTTGCCCAACTGAAGATAAGCTGGTTTTGTGCGACTGCTTTTAGGCAATATACCGCGATCGGCTAAATAAGCTTGGGCTAGAAGCAGAGCAAAAGAGCGCAGAACTCCTGTTTCGGTGGGTATAAATAGCAAATTGCGACGAATAACTCCATCTGAGTCAACTAATAAATCGTTAAATCCGATGCGCTCTTTCGGTACGCCTTTTGGCGGGGGTATTCCGGCGGCATCATCTGTTATCACGATAATATTTGGACTTTTGAGTTGCTGCAAAAATAACTCGTAACCCGGTTGTTGGGGAACATCGCGATAAATATCGAGACCGATAACTTTGGGCTTGTATAGTTGTAAATTTTGCAGTACTTGCGCTACTGTTCGATCGGACAAAGGCCATCTTTGAGCGCGGATATCTGCTTCGGTGATGGCAATTACCAGCAATCGCGGATCTGGTTGTTTATTCTCCACTAAGCGTACCATTTGGTCATATGCTACCAGTTCCAAGGGTTGGAGTAAGCCCAGATGTATGGCAAATAGTAAAAACCCGGTGACTGCAAAGCTGGCGAGTGCAAAGTTAGCTCTAGCAAAGTCAATCTTAGAGAAGTATTTGGCGAAACCGTAGAAATCAAAAGTAAAAAGAAAAGTATTTTTTCTATTACCCTGCCGCGAAGCCTGGTAACGCTTTTGCCTTTTTTTATACATTGTCGCCCCAGTATTTCAGATCACTTCAAAGGTAATTGACATTGCCGCGATTTGCGATGTATCGACATTTTTTATTTGCTGACTTTGCACCGCAGTAGTTCTGGTAGTACCGCGAGTGCCTTCATCCAAATCGTCGAGCAAACTATCGATCGCTTCTGTGGGTTGGTTGAGAGCGATCGGCCTTCTGTCCTGCTGTCCTTGGGATGCGATCGAGCGTAAGGCAGAAAGTGCTTTTCGCAAAGGAGTTTTACTGGCAATAATCAGAATTTCCGTTACTCCCTTCGGCTTTTGGGTAACCAACGAGAAATTATCTTTACTGGGGTCGGGTAGCAGTAGCATTTGACCGGAATTAAGCTGCATAATATCGTCTGTTGCTGTCCAATTATTGGGAAACAGAACCGACATTTCACCTGCGGAGTCAATTGCCAGCACGCTGACGTAAATTTTACTTGCCTCGTTATTAACGATGCGAAACTGAACCGATGTTCCTAGAGGTAATTGACGAGAATTGGCGGGTAGAGAAGGAGTTCCAGAGTTTTGGGGAGGTCGATTTGAGGGAATGGCAGAAGAAGCAATACCGCGAACGGTGAAAGTGCTGGCAAGGATTTGGTTTTGACCTTCTCGATTCATAGAGGCAGTTACATTCAGCCGGGATGAATTGGTGTTAAGGGCAAGTTTGACAATGCGAGATGCGAGCAGAGATTTTAGCTTTGACTGCAAACGATTTAGGGCATCGGCTACAGTTTCGCCAGCTGCACCAAACGAACTGGGAATTAAATCGAGTCCGGCAGAAAACAAACCTATACTATTAATATTGGGAATATCTGTTACTTGTTTTTGCTGCAATTCTTGACGGTAGGCTTGGGTGATGCGCCCTAAAATGTAATGAACTTCTCCTTGTTGTAATGGTACAATTTCTATGCGCTGATTTGTTTGTAAGATTTGTTTGGCTGCTGCGGCGTCATTACCCAAAGATGAATCGAGAGCGATGCGTAAGGAAACGTTGCTGGAAATACCGCGCACATTTTCTTGTAGCAGGGTTCCCGATTGTGCTGTTCCGATTAGTTTGCCTTGTCCGATCAATCCGTTGCGAGATTGTAATTGTACTTGACCTTTGTAACGATTTTGCGGATCTACGATCGCAAAAACAGCACCGCGATCGAACGCTGCTAAACTTTGGGGGTTGAGTCCTCCTAACCAGATTTGGGTTTGCTCTCCTTCTACTTTGAGGATGACTGCTTCTGCTGGTGGTGTTTGTTCTTTGATAAAGTAAACTGGTTGACGATCGTTATCGCTTCCTGGCTTAATTTCGTATTCTGGTTTTTGTTCTTGAGAAGATAACTGGGTGGTAGTGCGAGCAACATTGGGGATAACTTTAGCAAAGGTTTCGCTTCCGGTTTGTTGCCAAAGGTATTGAGTCATCACATAAGTAAAAGCGCCAGCATGAAAATCGCTAAAAGGTGCATCGGCGGCAAGTTCGTTACGTCTGGCAGAAGCGATTGCTACTCCTTTGGCAACACCTTTGCGACGTTGTTCGATAAAGTCTGATGGGGAAAGATTCAAACGTTTCAGCCATTGCTCTTGGTACTCTTTTTCCTCCGAAATTGCTTGTAATTGAGAACCTCCTGCACGGGAACGCACGCGGTAGTTACCGCGTGTCGCTCCTCCAGAGTGACAGCTATCCAGCACAACAGTGAGGTTTTCTGTTTGGATTGCTTTCATCAACAAAAATAGGGTGTGTCCCATGATATCCTGAACTACATTATTTTCAGAAGTTAGGGAGTAATCTACTGGGACAAGAGTGCTGTTAAGATTGTCAGGGGTATCCCGATCGGGATCTTTTACTCTCGATCCGTGTCCGGAAAAGTGGAAGACAACTACATCTCCTGGCTTGGCTTGTTTAATTAAATGTTCTTCAAATGCTGATAATATATTTGCTCTAGTGCCTTGGTTATCGGTAACGGTGAGGATGTCTTTGGAGTTAAAACCAAAGCGGTTAATTAGTAGCTCTTTTTGTAAATTAACATCGGTGACGCAGCCCAACAAAGGTTGGTCTTGATAAGTGTTAATTCCTATTAATAAAGCTAGTTTGCGCGGTGTGCTTTGCGCGATCGCACTAGCGTAACGAAGCGCTCTTTGCTGGACATCTAGTTGGCTGAAACCGAGCGTTGCTAGAACAGAGCCTGAAAATTGCAAAAAATGACGGCGCTTCATAAATTTTTGAGTGGTTTAGGGGCGACCGTTGCGATCGCTTGGATTGGAGTTTGGAGTTTAAGAGATTTAGCATTTAGCACCCTGAAATTTTTGTTCTAAAGACCGGGTAGAGTTACATTGTAGGTTCCGGCTGGAAAATTAGGTGAGGGAGATGCACAGGCAATGTACAAATTGTTCACCAACATAATGGTCACCGGATTTGTACTGCAAGAAATTGGATTTAACGCTCGACTGGTGAAAAAATCAGAAATTTTGCTTGTCACAGGTACTGGTACTATTTGGTTGCGGTTTTGGGAGACTAAAATCCAAGGCAGTTGATTGAAATTATTTTTATTATCGTTACCAATGATATTGGCGTTATTTAGATTGTAATTTGTGAAATTTGGGGTGGATTGATTGGAGTTTAAATCTGATGTTTGAGGAACAATTGCCGGGGGTGAATTGAGTAAATTTAACTTAGATTGGGCGTTCAGTTGGCGATTGCGATCGCCAATTTCTCTGTAAATTTCTAAAGCTTGCTGGTAGTAATTTCGCGCCATCTGTACTCGGCTGAGTCTGTCGTAAATATCACCAATTTTAATCAGGGTATCCGCTGCGCCACTCCGGTCGCCCAGTTGACTCCGAATGGCAAGCACTTGCTGAAAGGTTTCCAATGCTTTTTGCCATTGCCCTTGACGTAAAATTTCATCTCCCTGAACGAACAGCTTATCTGCGTTGGCTCTTAGCAATGCTCTTTGTTGTTCGGTCGTTGGTGCCTGTGCTTTGGCGTCCAAACTTCCTAGATTATAGCCCGGTAGTGGCACATTGAAGTTGGGAGACAAAAGCAGAATTATTGTGGCTGGGATGAGGTGACGGCGGAACATTGGCGCACCTAATTACAAATAGGACATAGGTTTTTTGAGACAACGAACGTATTTCAATTTTAACTAAGAAGTGAAGTTGCTAGTTATACGATCGCGCTTCTTTATAGCCCTCGATCGCAACTGCTTACCCATTACCCTTACGAAGGATTGGAAGAGCGCAAGGGTCACCCCTACAGTGCTGAAAACTGATTAAAGTCCGTTGCCAATAAGTATGAATGATGACCAGTAGTAAGGATGGTTAAGGCGATCGCTTATTTGCAGTGGTAGGTTGTTGCGTGTGCGCCCTTGGATGCCAATCCCCCGGTGTTGCCCTACTGCTGAGTAATTACGGGTAATTAATTCTATCTGTGCTTGCCGCAAAGCTTCGGCTTTAGTGATGTTTGTCTTGGTTCCCACGGTTTTACTTGAGGATAATGCAGTATAAAAAGCATCCATTAATGCTTGCGTACCGCCATCGGAAACCGACCACAAGGAGGCGATCGCAGCTTTTGCGCCAGCTTCTTGAATTAAATAACCAAAACCGAGAATTTCTTCGCCGTTACCCAATTTGCCGCCTATGCCGGTTTCGCAGGCACTCAGCACCACCAAATCTACATTAGTTAATCGCCAGTTTTCCACATCTGGTAAAGTGACGCGATCGCCATTTCCAAATAATATAAATGAATCATTGGGCTGTCCGACTACAAACGCCGCGTGAGTCGCTAAATGAACAATATTGTAATCGTTGAGACGGGGAACGGTGGCGTTGCGACTGAATTCGCCATCTAGCAATTTAAGAGAATTGGGAAAAATCGTGACTAAATTGTCCACTTCGCGGGCAGCAAAAGGCAATCCACTAAAGAAAAATTCGCGATCGCCAATGCGAAATGTGTAGCTACCTTTGGTAAAACCAGCCGCTAAAACTTGCGGTTTATCTGGCGGTTGGGTGTTGAAATCTGTGAGGCTATCAGCAGTAATATAATTGATGCGAAAACGCTCAACTAACCATTGTTTGCCATCGTGCAAAGCTGCTAGAGGAATGTAGCGTAGCTGTTCGTCAGGAGCATATATAAGCGTTTGGGCTTCGGCTTGAATTAAGTCATTTTCCAAAGGTTTGATTAACCATTTGTATAGCTTTTGGGCAGGAATTTTAGCATCGGCATCCGGGTTTTGCAAAGCGCTGCGAAATTCCACAATCGCCCGATTTAGTTCTGAACGTTCGACACTAACAGTACGACGAATGGGCGGGCTATCGGCTGTGGTGATAATTAATTCTAAACGGTCTTCTAAAATTAAAGGATAAAGTAGTACTGCGCCTTTTCCCAACCGCTGCAAATTGTCTTGAATATTTTTCAGCCGCCGCAAACTGATACTTCCATCTCTCACTATTGGGCTTTGTGCTGCGATCGAAGCTTGCACTTCCGGACTGCGGATGAAGGCGTTAAATTCAGCTGCGATCGCTTCTTGCGCTTTGACAATTTCGGCGATGCGCGTAGCTTGAGCGGGTGTGCGATTTGCTTCGGGAATTTTTCGTAATTCGGCAAGTTCTTTTCCCAATTGAATAGCTCTATTTTGAATAGCAGCGTAGTCGGCGGTAAGTTTCTGTTCTTGGGGTAGTAATTCTACACCCTGAGATGTTTGTTCGTTACCTCTGACATTACCAAGATAATCATTTAATTCTTGAATTTTTAGTAAATCGATGACTTGTTGTGCTTCTAAGATACGATTTTGTTTGAGCAAGATATCGGCTAAAGTGCGGTAGGTATCGGCTACGGTTTTTGTATAGGATTCCTGTTGTTCGCGGGGGAGCGATCGCAAGTTTTTGCGAATTGCTTCCGTGACGTTGACTGATTGTTTGTAAAAAACAATTGCTAACTCTGGCTGGTTTTGGCTTTCTAATGCAGACGCAATGTTGCTGAGAGTAACCCGTTCCAATCCGCGATTGCCAATCTCTTTAAGAATTACTAATGCTTGTTGATAATATTCCAAAGCGGAAGTATAGTCACCTAAACTTTTGTAAACCGTTCCCATACTATCGAGAGCATTGCCAACTCCTACGCGGTTGCCGACTTCTGTTAAAATTGCCAATGCTTGCTTAAGCGAGTCTAGTGCTTGGGAATGCTGACCTAAATTATCGTAAACCAAAGCTATGTTGCTGAGGGTTGTACCTTCACCTGTTCGATCGTTAATATTTTTCCGAATCGCTAGAGCTTGCTGATAGTATTCTAATGCTTGGGGAAATTGGTTTAATTTTTGGTGGAGTAAGCCAATGTTATGGAGAGTGTTACCCAGGTTTGTGGTGTCTTTAGTAACTTTTATCACTGCCAAAGCTTGCTGATAAAACTCCCTAGCTTGAGAATACTGACCCAATTGGCTATAAAGTTCGGCTAGATTATTGAGAGTGCGCCCTTCACTGACTCGATTGCCGATTTCTTTGTGAATTGCTAAGGCTTGCTGATAGAAATTTAGAGCTTGAGAATACTCTCCTACTTCGTGATAAGTTAACCCAATGTTGTTGAGCGTAGCTGCTTCACTCGCACGGCTGCCAATTGCTGTTTGAATTGCTAATGCTTGTTGATAGAAATTCAGCGCTCGATCGTAATTTCCGAGTTCGCGATAAATTAAAGCAATGTTACTGAGCGTAACGCTTTCACCAATGCGATCGCCAATTTGTCTGTGAATAGCCAAAAATTGCTGACAAGCCTGTAGCTTTTGTTGAATATTTTCTACTTGTGCCTGACAAGGTATTTCAATAGAAAGCAAGCTGCCAGAGCGGTTGCTTGTTAAGGGACGTAGCGGTGAATTATTCGGGTAGATATTATTAGGATAAAAAATCGGAATTGTCGAAAGGGAAGGTACCAACATTTCCGGCAGAGGTTCGATGGGTGAAAGGCTGGGAAACGGGCTGGCAGGAAGGGGAGAAGTTTCAGTTGTCGGTGTTTGTGCCAGAACATCTGAATTGAGGGTTTCTGTCAGTATAGGGAAAGAAGCCAGGGAAAAAAGCAGCGTTGTACTCACAAGACTGAGAAGTTTCAGACGATGTTGCACGGTAATACTGCTCCACATATTGAGTTAGATCTAGTTTGTTATCATCCTTATTGTATCTATCGTTTATTGTTGATTATTCGTTGTTAGTAGAACAGGCGATAAACTGGAAAGCATAATTATTATTCGCAAACATGAAATAGTATTGGGCGAATAGTTAGCGTTTGCCGACTTCCTCAAGCATAGGTGCTGGCAATGGATTTTGTTCAGAGGGAGGCGGCGGACTTGGCGGGGGAACGTCATCCTCGCCAAGAATAATCGGACTGACTGGTAAAGATTGTCGTCTTACGCGCATAGCACATTGCCGATTGCGATCGGCTTGCTGTCGAGCTACTTGCTGATATAATTGTCTCGCCCGGTTATTTTGACCGATTCTTTCGTAAACTTGCCCCATTTTTTGTAAAGTGGCATCTTCATTTTGACAGTTTTGTTTTCTGCGATAAGTTGCTAATGCTTCCCGATATGCCTGCAATCCGGGAGAAAAATCGCCTAATTGAACATAAAGATCGGCAATGCTGAGGAGGGTTTCTGTTTCGCGATCGCTATCTTTACTTTGTCTGAAAATTGCGTAAGCTTTCTGATAGGATTCCAGCGCTTTTAACCTCTGATTTAATTGTAGTTGATATTGCGCCATTCTCAGTAAAATATCTGGGTTACGAAAAATTTCGGATGCTTGTTGATAAAATTGTATAGCTCGCTCCGGCTGACCTAATTTGCCATAAACCACTGCGAGATTACTGAGGGCGATTTCTTGGCGTTCGCGATCGCGATTGTATTGGCTCAAAGCTAATACCCGCCGGAACATATCTACAGCTTCTTGCAATTCTCGTCTTTTCGCTTGTTCCACGCCTATTTGTAACAGCCGATCTGCTTCTGGATTCGCTGTTATCGGTTCTGTTTGTGCTTGTGCTGAATTAAAAGTTATCGAGTAGGAATTGGGCTTTATGTTAGTAGCAACGCACAAAATTAAAGTGGCAGTAAAAACCCTGGCAAATCTCAGAGTCCATTGCATGGTAAAATTCCTTGGAAAGCATAATACACGATCGCGAATCAAAATCTAAGTTAATCTTAAAAGACTGAATATCCGTTTGTACAGTTGCCTCCGCATCTGGCAAGCTGATTGAAGTCCGTTGCCAATGAGTATAAAAGGTGACCAGTAAAAAGGATGACTGAGGCGATCGTGCAGGCTTCACCCAATGATCCCAAAAAAATCTGGCTACTAACTGCCGTGGCTTTAAATTTGTTAAATCCTTTGGCTGCAAACGCAGTCTCTACTGACTTAGTATCTATTTTCGGTCTGAAACAAAATTTGTTCTCACCCACCTCAGTCTCAGCAAATACTAAAGCGATCGCACCATGTCAAGCTTCTGCACTCAGGGGTGTAGCGCAAGGATGGAGTAGAGATTCACAGTCGCTGGGAGGCAACTTTTATATTACGAACAAGAGTTCTCGACCCTGTGCGCTAAATACATCTAGCCGAATGCAAATAGTGGACGGACAAGGACAACCGTTACCGATCGCTCGCCCTTTGACATCGGGTTTTTGGGGGTCGCCTGTTCGCAGCAGTTTTGTGTTAAAGCCTAATGATTCTTTATTCGCATTAGTAGTGTGGGGAAACTGGTGCAGATCCGCACCTAAATGGGATATCAGTATCAGAATTACGTTACCGGCTAATGGGGGTCAGATTAATATGCCGATTAGGGATAAGAGAGGTATTCCATTACGGATTACGCCTCCTTGTAGCGAGCGTAATAAGCCCTCATATTCAATGCTTCAATACCTCGATACAAGTTCATCTCGCTCCGATCGAAGTCTGTAGCGATAAATTTGGACGATATTTTTTATGCTGAAAAATGTTCATCTCTTTTACAGATGATGGTGATGGTGGGTTACGGCACGCTCTGAAAGGGAGAGGGAGAGGGAAGAGAGAAGAGGGGAAATTTTGACTTTTGACTTTTGACTTTTGACTTTTGACTTTTAGATCGCCCGTGCCTAAAGCACCCTACGATTAGATAATTTTCTAAATGTAGAGTATGTCACTGTATTTTTCAAGCTTGGCGAGTACGCAAAAACCAGATACGATCTGTTAAGAAAAGTTTTGTTGTAAGAAGTTTTTGAGTAGTTCTCGATTCGGCTGCATATAGTTTTGTGTCAGTTCGATTAACCTAGCAATATTTTTGTCTGTGGCGTCATCTATCATATCTTTCTTGATGGTAGGTTGCAGGCGCAGGTAACGATTAGACGCTCTATCTTCAAGTTCTGGAGGACTCATTACCTGGCGAGTAATGTAATCGTTAATGTCAGAGGAAGCATCAAATAATACTTCTATCAAGCGTCCTCCCCATATCCAATTTCCCACTCCCCAGGCGCGAACTTGTGCAAAGGGAATTGAATTAGTTGAATTCCCCGTACCAATGGAGAGAACAGAAATTTCCCTGACGGGATTATCTAGGCGGAGTGCTTCCGCAACGGCGCAGGCGGTAGGATTGTTGGCACCAACGCCGCCGTCAATTAGGGAGTAGTCTTTGTCTTGAGTTTTTAGTAAATGTGCGGGAAAATAAGTTGGTGCAGCGGAGGAAGAAACGCACAGTTCCCACAAGGGAGTATCTATCCAAGGTTTGTATTTTTGCCAGCTTTTGAAAACGATCGTTTCTCGATCGATCGTGTCGTAGGCAGTAATTAACAATCGTGGCGATGTGTCGATGTCGGACAGCTTTATGTTACCGAACTGCTCTTTCAAAGCGTTAATCAAACCTCGATCGGAAAATTTAGGCGCTGAGAAACCGTATTCCAACAGCAATTTTAGCCGCTGAGGTGACCAGCGACTGGTGTAGGGGAAGATCGTTTTGCCTTTTTGCCTGTAGAGTTCGAGGATTTCCCGGCTTCTTCGTCCTGTAGCGATCGCAGCTGCTAAAATCGACCCAGTGGAAGTCCCTGCAATCAAATCGAAGTACTGATTTAAAGGGCGATCGATTAATTTTTCTACTTCCTCAAGAATAACGGTAGGGATAACGCCGCGAATACCCCCGCCGTCTAAACTCAATATGCGAAATGGCACTGTTTTTCCCTTTTTGCTAAAATTACTGCGGTTTGCCCCTGGTAATCTCGATTGCGATCTTACCGCCAAAGTCGGCAATCGGGGCTGAGGGCTTTGTCACCTTAACTCGAACTTGCGTTATCTTCTCACTTTCTAAGATACTGGATGCGATCGTCTCGGCTAACTTTTCGATCAATGCAAACTTAGATGACTTCACCAATTGCTTTACTGTTTCAATTGTGCTGCGATAATCGTGGGTATGTTCGATCGCATCGCTTTTAGCTGCTTTCGACAAATCCAGCCATAAGGTAAGGTCTACTTCAAACCACTGTCCCAGTACCTGTTCTTCTTGTAGGTAGCCAGTGTAACCGTAGCAGCGAATTCCCGTAACGTGAATGCAATCCATAATTAGGGGTTAGGGGTTAGAGGTTAGGGCGTCAGGAGCAGTTTTCTCCTCAGTCCTGAATGTTTGTGAGATTAAATCTTCAGTATTCTTTAGAATTGTACTTATTAGCCATCAGACATTTATTATTTGTGGTAAAGCTCATGACCGATGACTAAATTAACCCAATTTGCTACTTACATCATTGAAGCTAAGATTAGGTACGTAGTTGGGGGTGTAAACAAAATATTAAAAGAGGGAAAACCAAAAAAAAACACAAAAAAAAAAAAAAAAAAAAAAATTT
>NZ_JBHFNU010000004.1:0-20195 GCF_041929145.1 Aerosakkonema sp. BLCC-F183
TAGAGCTACAGACTGGCTACGTATCTGTAGGTATCGTGACTCAAGAAACGTAGGTATTACTACCATTAACGGGTCAACTAGGGCTGTATTTCAAGCCCCCGCTATAATCGGTACTCCGATTTAGCGGTGGGTTGTTGACGGAAAACAAACATATTTTTCCCTTAGTTCAAGCCGCAGGATTTATCAGTAGGATTTCCAGCACCCTTTCCCCACCCCTGTCCCTTCTGTGTACTTAATGCTAGTACTCAATCAGGGTAACAATCGGTACATCCGGAAGATATCGGCGTCCGCCCAAATCCCGTAGCTCGATGATAAATCCAAAACCAACCAAATTGCAGCCAGCTTGCTGTACCAACTTTGCCGTAGCGGCTGCCGTTCCCCCAGTCGCAATCAGATCGTCCACAATTAAGATGCGACACCCTGGCTGTAAAGCATCCTTGTGTACCTCCAGGCGATCCATACCGTACTCTAGCTGATATTCGATCGCATGAACCTCTGCCGGTAGTTTCCCAGGTTTGCGAACCGGAATAAAACCTGCTTTGAGCTGATAAGCCAAAGGCGTCCCGACGATAAACCCGCGAGACTCCATCCCGACGACATAATCTACCTCTGGGAAAGTGTCTTTGCATTTCTGGGTAAAAGTGTCGATCGTGTAACGCAGTCCATCTGGGTCGCGCAGGAGAGTGGTGATGTCTCGAAACAGGATTCCCGGTTTGGGAAAATCTGGAATTTCGCGAATCAAAGACTTTAAATCCATAGACTTTTCATCGAAAATGGCGGTAATCGTCGGCATCGGTTGCAAACCGATCGCCCTGTGGAAACTCAGCAGCAATAGGGTGGGTGAGTTTAACCCATAACTTGAACCCGATCGAAGACAGTTTCCTTGAGTCCCGATTGCAAAGAGATGCCTCAGAAATCGTACACTAGAGAGTTACAGTTGCACAGTTTGATATAAACGTTTAACTAATGGGGAGTTTGAGATTGGAGGGAAAGTAAGACCAAAGGTGGGGCGTAAGTCAAATCTGAGGCATTCCCCGTTGAGAACAGAAGCCCGCGCTGTACCGTAAGGTCAGCGTCGGGTAGTTCACATTCAAAACCAAACTAGATTCTTCAACCGCTAGGGTAGAGATGTGGCACAAAGACCGAGACTAAAAGTCACAAGTCACTAACGCAATCGTTTCCAGATTGCTTTTGCCTCAGTCCAGTTCACCTAGCCGATCGGTCGGAATGAAAGTCTCCGCTAACGTAATGTATTTAGATAGTCCACCAGCCCAATCCAATCCCGTCATTTTGGACAGCTTGCCTGTTCCAGCTACCTTTGAGGATCGGGAAATGCCTCGCCGTGCAAGGCTGCAAATTGACCTGATTCTACTGGCCATAGAAGCCTTGGATATCGGTGGCTCCGAAGCCATCCTCACGCTCGCTGCCGAACTGGAACTACAAGATATTATTAAAAATCGTGTCAATCTATGGCGGCTTCGCAGTACTAACCCGCTGCGACGATACAGCCAGCGCCGTTCCTTGACTGTCCTGGAGGCCAAAGCTTTAGTGGCGATCGCCTGCTACTTGGCCCGACGCATGACGGTCTTAATCCGGCAACTGCTCCTGGCTTATCAACAGCTCAGCGATAAGCAACTTTCAATGGAACATCATTTTCGCCTTTCTGAATATCTGGAGCGCTTTCGCAAGCACTTCCGCAGCCGGATGAATCCCCGGCGTTCCGGTGTTCTCGCTTACAGCTCCGATGAAAAATTAAACGAGCTAGCTATTTCACTTTTGGGAGAGTTGCTATTTTGTACAGGTACCGGTGGAATGCAACGGTTTTGGAGCAGTCTGTTTGATGGAGAAGTTTAACAGATTATCGATCGCTACCAATTCCACTACTGACAACTAACAACTAACTACTAACCACTGAAAATGACTATACAGCGCCAGTACAGTCTACCGAACTGCACTTTGCTTCTAGAAGGTTTGAGCGATACTACGAGTAGCGGTCAGATAGACGTCCGCCCCGTAATGTCGATTTTGGTAAATGCAGAGTGTCGTATAGCAGGTTCTCCACTACCTCTAACCGGCGGACGAGAATTTTTTGAAAGCTTGCTTGGGGCAGTCAGTCGTTACGCCCAAGAATTTCTCAGCGGTGTACCTCATCTCCACAATCTCGATAATGTACAGCCTTTGGTGCAGTTGCGACGAATTAATCGCAATTTACATCGATTGATTGTACAACGTCGCGGCGATGTCCATGTAACGTCCAACGGCTTGACTGGTAACACGGCATCGACTGCACCGATCGAAATCGATCTGACAACGGTGCAGTTGTTCGATTTGGTGGAAGCGGTGGATCAGTTCTTTGCCGACTCTCAAACTTTACCGGGTCTATCCCTGCAAGTAACGCCAGTAGAACGGCGATATGCTAATGCCGATCGCCCGATCGTCAAGCGAGCCGCACCAGCTGCGATCGGTGTGTCGAGTTTGGCTGTAGCAGCGATCGCTCTCTTCTTTGTACCCGTTCCGGAAGTCCAGAAACCGAAAGACCCCCTACCGCGACCGGCAGCTAACTCTCTTGATACCACTACCGGTGTCTCCGGTCAAGTCGCAACTGGCTCTCCGCCGCGATCGCCTTCTCCTGTAGGATCGGAAACGGTATCTTCATCCTCGATCGCCTCAGAAACGACATCACCTTCTTCTATAACTTCGGAAACAGCTTCGTCTATAACTACGGAAACGGCATCACCTTCGCCTGTTGTGTCGGAAACGCCATCGCCAATCGCATCGGAAACGGCATCACCTTCGCCTATTGTGTCGGAATCGCCGTCGCCAATCGCATCGGAAACGGCATCACCTTCGCCTGTTGTGTCGGAAACATCGCCGTCGCCAATCGCATCGGAAACATCACCGTCGCCAGTGGCATCCGAGACTGCATCATCATCGCCAGTGGCATTGGAAACGGCATCACCATCGCCAGTAGCATCCGAAACGGCATCACCATCGCCAGTAGCATCCGAAACGCCTTCAACATCGCCTTCAGAAATAAGCGCAACGGCAACAACAGAATCTGTTGGGAACTCGGAACTCAGATCGGAAATTACTGACCCGATCGCGCTCAGGGATTTGAACCGAAGGCTGCATCGCCAAATTCTGGAAAACAAGCAAGAAAAATTAAGGTTTCCGCGACAATTGATTTACCGCGTCGCTGTGCGTCCAGACGGAACAATAGCAGACTATGAAGGCCGAAACCAAAGCGCTATTGACTACGTTAACGAAACTCCCCTACCCAAGCTGAAGACTTCCCCAACTGCAACTGTGTCTGGTACCGGTAGCCAAGAACCTGTTGCTTACTACAAGGTTGTGTTTACCCCCAGAGGCGTTCCGCAAGTTAGTCCTTGGCGCGGCTATCGTTAAATTTTGTTAAAAATACAGGCAACTATCACTGTTAATAATTTGTTTTCTATCCGCTATCGATCGTCATAAAATTCTGCATTGGGTCGATGAGCGGATTTTTTGTCAAAAAAAATCGCATTATTTCTAACCTGGTAATATAGTCTATTTTCTAGATTAGGGGCAATTAGTTGTCACAAAAAGCTACAAAGTAAAGATTGGCAATTTGCTATTTTCTAAAAAAGTGTTTAATGCGATCGATTGACTGTGGTTTTCACGGAACGCATTTCATATCCGGACAAGCTATACTTATGAATGTCTATACTAGCGATCACTGACGATCGCACCCAAATAGAGGATTTTTCCAGGGAAGTTAGACAATATTTTTTCGTTGCAAAGCTTTCGCATAAGTAAAAAATATCATTAGACATCTCCAAAAATTCTTGTGGGGTAGGCATTCTGCCTGTCAAGAGAGATTCTTTTGGAGGAGATGTCTATTAGTAAAATTGGCTCTTTGCTGTATTTACTCTGCTATGGCAGAGAGGCACAAGACAAAAGAAATAACAATGTTTTTGTCCGCACAAAAGCATAAAAACTTCCGAAAAAAAATCTGGAGTTCGGTAACTTAACAACAAAAATTACTCGGAAATTTAGGAAATTTATGAAAACTAAATACTTACAAAGACAAGCTCATTCATTATTGGGAAAGACCTTAAAGTTGTGTTTAATAGCTCCAAGTTGCTGCAAACAGACATTAGGCAATCTCAGTATCAGCAGTAAAATAACCTGTGGCTATACTCTGGCGCTAAGTATTGCAGTTTTAGGAACAACTGTAGGTCTTGCTGTGGGTAATTACTATGAGACAAAAGCTACCCTTGAAGCAGAAAATTGGCATAAAGCAGGAGAGGTGTTACATAAGTTACAAGTGGTTTTATTGCAAACGCGATCGCATCAGCAAAAGTTGATTTACTTAATCCAGAAGCCGCAACAATTTCAAACGGAATACTCTCATCTAAATGGAAACTTAAATGAATTAAAAAGTTTATTATCGGAAATTGAATCTTCTCAAACTTTCACTCAGTTGACAGAATTGAAACCTTTCGCAGGGAATGGTAGTACAATGTTAGAAACATACTACCAACAAATGAAACAACTTCTGGAGCAAACAAATTTGCAAATTATTAAGCCAGAAGAATTTCCTAAATTGCAAACTGTAATGTTAAATTTCACAACAAGCGAAACAGTACTCAAAATTGATGCCTTCTCGGATAATTTAACAAAACTCACAGAATTTGTTTTAAAAAAAGAACACAATGCCAAAGAATTTCGAGAACATGGAGAAATGGTGCAAATATCAGCACCCATAGCGAGTATGCTAATATCAGTTGTATTGGCGATGCTTCTAGCTATCCAAACGAGTAGGGCGATCGCTCGTCCTCTCAAAGATGCGATCGAAGTAGCGCAGGAAGTTACCAAAAATGCTAATTTTGACCTGCAAGTGCCAGTAGTAACAAAAGATGAAGTCGGTATTTTAGCCGCATCTTTGAACCAACTTATTCAAAAGGTAAAACATCTTTTAGAAGAACAAAAAGCAGCAGCAGAACGCCAGCGACAAATGCAAGAGACTCAATTAATCCAAAGCGAAAAAATGTCTAGTTTGGGGAGAATGCTGGCCGGAGTTGCCCACGAAATCAACAATCCCGTCAATTTCATATATGGAAATATCGGCTATGCCAATGATTACATTCAAGACCTTTTAGCACTATTACAAACTTACAAAAATGAAATCCCAAATCCGCCTTTAGCAGTCCAAAAGTTGGCAGAAGAGATTGATATCGATTTTTTGGAAGAAGATTTACCAAAAGTCTTGCAATCCATGAAAATGGGTGCAGAGCGAGTCCGCCAAATTGTTCTCAGTTTAAAAGATTTTTCTCGCTTAGATGAAGCTGCGCCTCAATCTGTAGATTTGCACGCTTGTATTGACAGTACATTGTTGATTCTCCACAACCGTATCAAAAAAGGGATTAATGTCGTGCTTAACTATGGCGACATCCCAGAAATAGAAGGCTACACAGGCTTACTTTATCAAGTATTTATGAATTTACTGAGCAATGCAATTGATGCCTTAGAGCCAGAAACTATGCCATCTGGAGCAGTTTTAAATATGGCCGCGCCAAATGACCGATTAGTAGAAACGCCAAAAAATACCCAACTAAAAGAGATTGTAATTACTACAGAACGCCAAGATAAAAACTGGGTGAAAGTGCGAATTGCTGACACAGGGAATGGAATTTCCCCAGAAAATATGACGAAAATATTTGACAACTTCTTCACTACCAAAGCAAGAGGTATTGGCACTGGTTTGGGATTATCAATTAGCCGTCAGATAGTAGAAGAAAAACACGGTGGGAGAATAAATTTTACATCTTATGTAGGACAGGGAAGTGAATTTGCGATCGCTCTCCCCATCAAACACAACATTGAGACAGCAGAATTCCAAAATGGAAGATTCCAGATGGCAAATTGTATCTATAGCTAGAGCGCCAGTCCAGTAAAAGAGGTTGACAAAAGCAACATAATGTGGGCTTGGCTTTAGACCCTGGCTCCGGCGTTGCATTTGGACAGAAAATCTTGGGTTTTGTGCAATAAATTGTCGCCCAAATGCTAATGCCTCCGGCACGCTACGCGAACGCCCCTACATAATACATATTTCGTTCTTTTTGTCAATTTATTTTACTGGACTGGCGCTCTAGGGCGTCGGGGAAGAAGGGTGTAAAATGAAGATTTTCAGGAATTAAGAATATCCTAAGTTCCTTGGCGGTTGCTCTAAATTTAATTGACAACTTGACGCATATAAGTTCCCCAAATTTGCGCCGCTTGACCGCTACTTCCGCTAGTGGGAGAGTTGTCGTCATTCCCCAGCCAAACACCGGTAGCCACTTGGCGACTGGGAATATAACCGATAAACCACAAGTCTTTATTATCGCTGTTAGTGCCCGTTTTGCCAGCTTCTTCCCCCAGTCCCAAAGAAGCGTTGCGACCGGTTCCCCCTCTGACGACACCTTGAAGTAAAGTAGTCATTTGAGAAGCTACTTCCGGTCTGAGAGCTCGCTTTCCCTCCGCAGTGGGATCGTAGGCATAAATCACGCGGCAGGTACTGGGGTTATTGCGATCGCTGCAATCGCTGCTATCCAAAATGCGGTTAATTGCGTGGGGACGATTCCACACACCGCGATTGGCTAGAGCTGCAAAAGCACCAGTCATCTCTAAGGGATAAACTTCGCTTTGACCTAAAACCAAACCGGGTACGGGATTGAGTTTCGAGTCGATTCCCAATCGCTGCGCCATCCGCACCACATTATCCAAACCGACATCCTGCGCCACCCGCAGAGCGATCGCATTTTCAGACTGTGCGATCCCCCTGTACATATCCGTACTCGCCCCGGCGACTCGTTCGCATCCCCGATAGCGGTTAACCCAAACAAGAGGAGCGCAAGAATACAGTTTACCAGGTGAAATGCCTTGTTCGATCGCCGCCGTGTAAGCAAAAACCTTAAAAGTCGATGCCGCTTGTCGGTGTGCTTGCGTAACGCGATTAAACTGACTTTGTTTGTAATCCAAACCGCCAACTAAAGCTAAAATCGCACCAGTGCGGGAGTCCAGAGTAACGATCGCGCCTTGGGAAAAGCGATTGCTTACCCCTGATTTAGCGATCGCATTACGCAAAGTTGCTTCTGCTTGCCTTTGCATCCGGGGGTCGAGAGAAGTTTCGATGAAAAAATTACCCTCTTTTGCTAATTCCTCCCCCAATAGATAGCGAAGTTCGTTAAAAACATAACTGTAAAAGTAGGGCGCAATCGTATTGGATTGCTCTTGACAAACTTTAGGACTGACTGCAATCCGAGTTCGTCGTGCTTCATTTGCCTCCTCTTGACTAATCCTACCTTGAGTTAGCATCCTCACAATTACAGCATCGCGCAGCCTCTTTGCCCTCAGCAAACTTTGGTTATCCCCGCAAGGATTAAAATTATTGGGAGCCGATAAAATCCCTACTAAAGTAGCAGCTTCCGCCAAAGAAACATTTTTAGCAGACTTGCCAAAGTAGTACTGAGAAGCATCTTCAAAACCGTAAGTATCGCCACCCAAAAAGATGCGATTCAGATAAGTCAGCAATAGTTTGTCTTTGCTGTAGAAGAATTCTAACTTGAGGGCAACAATAGCTTCTCGCACTTTGCGACCGAGGGAATCTTGCGTCCCCACATATTCCCGAAACAAACTGCGGGCAACCTGTTGAGTAACAGTACTGCCGCCTTGACGATCGCCCCCCTTGCTGATAATAAAAGTTGCCCTAGCAATACCGATCGGATCGACACCGAAATGCCAATAAAAACGTTTATCCTCAGAAGCAACTACAGCTTTTGGCAAATAAGGGGAAAAGTCCGACAATTGCCTCATTTCCCCGTGAGCGTTGTTGCGCGGTTGTCGCAAAGGCGTTTCGCCATCGCGGGCGTAAACTACTGCTGGCCCCCCCGTGGCAGCTGGCAGGGGACGCACCGAGAATTTCTGCCATTCGATCGCAATTGCCAACACCATCAATGCCGTTAACCCACCAACCCCATACACCCCCCAGGTGGCAGCTTTCACATACCAAGGTGGCGGATCGTAGTATTGAACCCGGACAGACGCTGCCAGTTCTGGTGGGCCCAGAGTGAGACTATCCCCGTGGCGCAACAATTTTGAGGCGATGCGCCGCCTACCCTTGTAAATGCCGTTCGTTGAACCTTCATCTTTGATAACGAAGGACTTCTGGCGGCGTCCAGTCCGGTTTAAAGACAAGTGAAGCTGACTGACTACAGGATTGCGTACTACAATATCGCAGGATTTCGAGCTGCGTCCCAAGGTGTAGCGATCGCCTAACAAAGGGTAAACTTCTGCTTTGTCCGCATCCGCATCCTGGACTCGCAGTTCCGGCACTCTCGCATTCGCCTTGAGTACCAGTTGGGAAAAGTTTACCTTAGCTTGAACTGTATGTACCGCTTGGGTTATCGCGCCGAAAATTGTTTGCGGGCGTTGAGGCTGAGGAGGAGTCATAGTTATTATTTTAGATTTTAGATTTTAGATTTTGGCAAATGGGGGAAAGGGCGTCGGGGTTAGGGGTTAGGGGAAGTCAAAAGTCAAAAGTCAAAAGTCACTCATTAAGAATTTCTTCCCAACCCCCTGCTCCCCTGCCCCCCTGCCCCCCTGCTCCCCCACTCCCCTACTACGGACGATTTTTCGGCGGCTCATGTTTTCGGAACGCGGCGATAAACAGGCAGGCAATACCTATGTTAATAAAGGTATCTGCCACATTAAATACGGGAAAACGAATGAGGCGAAAATCCACAAAATCGACGACATAGTTTAATAAAAAGCGATCGATGCCGTTGCCCAAAGCGCCCCCCAAAATAAAGCCGTAGCCCAGCTGATCCCAAGCTGGAAGCTTTGGCCCAAACAACGCCAGTGCTATTAAGACGATACTTACCCCCAAGGATAGCCAACGTAACCAACTACCGTCCTGGCTGAACAAACTAAACGCCGCACCTGGGTTTCTTACATAGGTAAAATGAAAGACTCCCTTCCACAAGGGCCAAGTTTCATTGAGGTCGAAATTTTGTACTACCCAGCGTTTGGTCAACTGGTCTAATACCAAACTGACAAGGGCAGCAACCCAAAAAAAGCGGTTTTTAGTCATGTTCATTGTTCATTTCTGATTGTTCGTTATTAATTGTTTTGTTCGTTGCTATGAACCATAACCATGAACCGCAAACAACTTACTAAAGGTTAGTAAAACATCAAGCGTCGCAGAATAAATGCCAATATTGTAACCTCACAAACAACAGCGATCTGTCCTGGCAGGGCGGAGAAGGAAAACTTTTGAGCGGCTGGCAATAAGTCAAGGGTACTGGTGCTTGTCCAGTTAAAATAATCGCTCAAAACCAGATAGCTAAGACCGAAAAAATGAACTGTTAGCAAACCACAGATACAACTAAAGGCAAGAAATTCCAGTTTTGGCGGCATCTTAAAAGCTAAAAAGCCACACAACCAAGCACCCGGAACAAAGCCTAACAAGTATCCAAAGCTTGGTTGTTCAATATATTTGATGCCACCACCTTGAGTAAAGACAGGTAGGAAAGTCAAGCCTAATGCTAAATAAGCGATTTGAGAGAGGGCACCGGCATTTTTGCCTCCAAGACAGCCTACCAGCAACACAGCTCCTATTTGATAGGTGACGCCCAAAGAGTAAGTTTGAATCACCAGTCCTCCTTCATGCCAGGTGGGAAAGGTGATGGAAGCATTTAGAAAAGTGCCGCCGATCGTCAGCAGCAACCCAATAAAGGCCCACAGCAGTTCAGTGGCAGAAAACATTTAGTGACTGGGGGAGTGGGGGAGTGAGGGAGTGAGGGAGTGGGGGAGTGGGGGAGTGGGGGAGTGGGGGAGTGGGGGATTGAGACAATTAATCTTTTCCATCTTTCATCTTCCCTCTCCCTCTTCTTTTTGACTTTTGACTTTTGACTTTTGACTTTCCCGACGCCCCTAATTGGGAACGGGTGCTTCGCCGCCTACAAGTCCCAAGGCTTCTAGCATGGCGCGGTCTTGTTCTGGGGGTTGACCCATTGTGGTGAGGTAGTGCCCGATCAGCATAGCGTTGATGCCAGATTTTAGTCCCAGCGCTTGCAGTTCGCCCATGATGGCTTCCCGTCCTCCAGCGTAGCGGAGAATTTGCTTGGGCAAAATCAACCGAAAGATGGCGATCGCTTTCAACGCTTCGTAAGGATCTAGTTTGGGACGTTCGGCTAATGGTGTTCCCTCTCTGGGATTGAGTAGGTTAAGGGGTACGGATTCAACTTCTAACTCTCGCAAAGCTAAGGCTAAATCTACCCGGTCTGACCAGCTTTCGCCCATACCTAAAATACCGCCGGTACAAGCTTGGATTCCGGCAGCTTTGAGATTTTTGATTGTTTCGACGCGATCTCGCCAAGTATGAGTTGTGGCGATCTGCGGAAAGTAATTTTCTGAGGTTTCCAAGTTGTGATTGTAGCGAGTAACGCCTGCTTCTTTTAATGCTTGTGCTTGTTCTGGCGTCAACTCGCCCAAGGCGCAGCACGGTTTAACGTTTGTTTCGGCGATAATTAGCTGCACTGTTTCCAGAATTCGTTCAAATTCTGACGATTTGGGACTGTTATACTTGATTCCGCGTCCCTGACTCACCAAACAAAATCTTTTTGCACCTGCGGCTGCGGCTGCTTTGGCTTGGTCGAGAATTTCCTCAGTGGATTTTAAACCGTAAACTGGGGAACCAGTACTGGAATGGTGAGCTGACTGGGAGCAAAAACCGCAGTTTTCCGAGCAATTACCAGATTTGACATTGATGATGCTGCACAAATCTACGGTGTTGCCGCAGCAAGCTTGCCGCACTCGATCGGCTGCTTCGCATAGCAGGAGTATATTTTCTTGCCCCTCTATTTTGGTGAGTGCGATCGCTTCCTCTCGACTGAGCAGTTTCCCAGCAATTATCTCCCTGGCGAGGTTGTTTAACCATTCTCGCAATGGCTTCTCAGCAGTTTCATCAGCGGAATCCACATTTGATGGATAGCAGGAATTTGATATTGGCGCTTGCACCACGCTTGGCCCTCTTATTGCATTTGGCGACAAAAATCATGACTTGAGGAAGACTGGATGGCCATTCTGTTTAAGAAATTGGCTAGCTTGCTTCCACCAGACTGGTATGATAGCATTTAGCGATCGCACAAACAGCTTTATTGCACTGCTAATAGTAGCGAAAAATAGAAATTTTGAGATTTATAGCTTTGATACCTAACATAATTACTGAATACGCGATCTTTGTCTGCCTATCTCCAATAAGATGTTTTTTTGACGATTTTCTCAACTAGACGCAGATATTGAAAAATTTATTAACCCAACCTTTACCCTGAACCGCTATGCTTCAAAGGGCTTATCTGTAGAAAGGTGCAAACGTAGAGCGATGCTTTTCTTTACAAATCTTGTCAATCGAACACGTCTGGCTACATCAATTTCTGTGGTAGCCCTCACACTCGGCTTAGCTGCTTGCGGCGGAAACAACGCCCCAAACAATACTGCAAATAGCAGTCCTTCCCCTGGTACTTCTTCGGAAGCTTCCCCTTCAACTTCGACGGCAAGCGGCCCGCAAGCCACAGGCCCTGGCAAACTCGACCTCGCTCAAAACGTGCAGTTAACCGGCGCGGGTGCATCCTTCCCAGCACCTTTATATCAGCGTTGGTTCGTCGATCTCAACAAAAAATATCCCAAACTACAGATTAACTATCAATCAATTGGTAGCGGTGCTGGAGTCGAGCAGTTTACTGCCGGTACAGTAGACTTTGGCGCAAGTGACGTGGCAATGAAGGATGAAGAAATCGCCAAAGTGCAAAAGGGCGTTTTGTTGTTGCCGATGACAGCCGGTAATATTGTAATAGCATACAACCTGCCTAATGTGGAAACTGGTCTGAAACTACCGCGAGATGTTTATACGGACATCTTTTTAGGTAAAATCAAATCCTGGAACGACCCCAAGATTGTGGCCGCCAATCCCGGCGTTACACTTCCCAACCAACCGATTACAGTTGTGTCGAGATCGGATGGTAGCGGAACTACCGGTGTCTTTACAAAACACCTTGCCGCTATCAGTCCTGAATTCAAAGAAAAAGTTGGCGAAGGCAAAACTGTAAAATGGCCGACGGGAATTGCTGCCAAGGGAAATGAAGGTGTTACCGCCCAGATCCTACAAACTCAAGGTGCGCTGGGTTACGTTGAGTATGGCTACGCCAAGCAGACGAATCTAAAATATGCAGCTTTACAAAATAAAGCGGGCACTTTTGTCGTACCGAATGAAGAATCTGCTGCCAAAACCCTTGAATCTGTAACTCTGCCCGAAAATCTGCGAGCCTTTATAGAAGATCCCGAAGGACAAGATTCCTACCCGATTGTTACCTACACTTGGCTGCTAGTTTACAAGCAATATCCCGATTTGGTAAAAGCTAAAGCAATAGAAGCCATGATTGAATACGGGCTAACAGAAGGTCAAAAGAACAGTCCAGAATTAGGATATGTTCCTCTACCCAAAAGCATCATTAGTAAAATAGCAGCTGCCGCCGATCAAATCAGCCCAGATTATAAAATCGACGTGGGTAGCGCTACTGCTAGCCAACAGTAACGTTAGAAAGACTCTACCTAATTTATAGCGAGTCGTACCACACACGGCTAAATGATTGCTGAGGTTCGCTCCCACATTTCCACATCTGTTCGAGAAAGTTAATTATGAGTTCGCAAGCTACAAATACTCAAATAGCAATTAAAGCGCGATCGCAAATGGAAAAATCCCTAGATCGTGGCTTTATTTGGCTAACTCGCCTGTTTGCACTGGCAGTCGCTGGGATATTGCTTTGGATAGCTGTACTGGTATTGGGCAGGGCTATGCCTGCAATCCAAACCTTTGGTTTGAGCTTTCTCACTAATAGCACTTGGAATCCGGTTAATAATGAATACGGCGTACTTGCTACAGTGTACGGAACTATAGTCAGTTCGTTGATTGCTCTGATTTTAGCTGTACCGATTGGTGTGGGCACTGCTATCTTGCTGAGCGAAAATTTTCTGCCTTTACCTGTGCGAACGGTGCTGGTATTTTTAGTAGAGCTTTTAGCAGCAATTCCCAGCGTTGTGTACGGTCTTTGGGGCATTTTTGTTTTGATTCCCATACTGACAAATATCGGTGGATGGCTGCACACTTACTTTGGTTGGCTGCCAATTTTCAGTACGCCCGCTCAAGGGCCGGGAATCTTGCCAGCAGGAGTGGTTTTAACTATTATGATTTTGCCAATTATTACAGCCATTTCTCGCGATGCGCTAATTTCTCTGCCTCCAGATCTGCGGCAGGCAGCGATCGGGTTGGGAGCAACGCGCTGGGAAACAATATTTAAAATACTCATACCAGCGGCGTTTTCCGGAATTGTGAGCGCTGTGATGTTAGCTCTGGGTCGGGCGATGGGAGAAACGATGGCTGTAACGATGGTGATAGGGAATTCCAATAACATTAGCCCTTCAGTGCTAGCACCCGGTAACACAATTTCTTCTCTCCTCGCCAATCAATTTGCTGAAGCAAGCGGTTTGCAAGTATCGGCGTTAATGTATGCCGCTTTGATTTTGTTTTTATTAACACTTTTAGTCAATATTTTGGCTGAATTGATTGTGATGAAAATGAAGCAAATCTAAGTGATAGGCTGGACGAGAATTGGGGAATAAAATAATTAGTGTGAGTACACAATAGAGTTGACTAAACTCTGCCCGATCTGGAAAAAGAAGAAATAACTGTTGAATGTTGAGTTGGAAATTATGATGCGAAGTTCTGATGAAAGTTTATCTGGATATCCTGCTAGAAGTCTGAGTCGCACGGTCTCATCACCCCGGACGTTATTTAGTATGGTGATGACTGTTTTGGCATTCATTTGTGGAGGATTGGCTCTTCTGCCTTTGTTGGCAGTACTTTTTTATGTTAGCGTCCAAGGTCTTAGCCGTCTGAATGTCGGTGCGTTGACGGAATTGCCGCCGCCGCCATTGGTAGAGGGTGGAGGTTTTGGCAATGCGATTATCGGTACGCTAATTATGGTGGGTATCGGTGCTGCCATCAGTATTCCATTTGGGGTGATCGCAGCAATCTACTTAACAGAGTTTAGCAAAGGTCAATTAGCCCGCTGGATTCGCTTTGCTACCAACGTTCTCAGCGGTGTACCTTCAATTATTGCGGGAGTGTTTGCTTACGGTATTGTAGTTTTGACAATGGGCAAATTCTCTGCTATTGCTGGAGGAGTGGCTTTATCGGTGCTGATGTTGCCGGTGATTGTGCGAACTACTGACGAAGCTTTGCAGTTGGTACCGAGAGATTTGCGCCAAGCGGCTGTGGGACTGGGCGCGACTAACTTCCAAACTGTTTGGAAGGTGGTTTTACCGGCTGCTATACCGGCGATTGTCACTGGCGCAACATTGGCGATCGCACGCGCCTCTGGAGAAACGGCACCTTTAATTTTTACAGCTTTATTCGCACAGTTTTGGCCAACTGATTTAGGATCGCCCACTCCATCTCTGGCTGTTCTGGTATTTAATTTTGCGATTTCACCTTTCCCAAATTGGCGAGCGCTGGCATGGGCAGCATCTTTAATACTGGTATTTATGGTTCTGATTACTAGCATCATTGCCCGCTGGGTAATTCGTCAGAAAGTTTACGGTTAAAAAGGTTGGGTATAAAATTTGACGAGAAGCGTTAAGTAAAAGGCGAATGTTAAGATAGGAGAAATTATGCAATGATGTAACAGGATATGTTGTACTTTTAGGTAAAGGTGGAACTGAGAAGATAATCAGCGGTAAGAGGTGCAAAAAAAATCCGGTGGGAAGCAAAATAAATATGCAAGTCCATTGTTTGGCTTTGCAAAGCACGTTCAAAGAGGATTGTCTGTAAGTGCTTTCCATAAATGAATCGAGCCGCAAATAAAAATTTTCACGTTCTCTGAATAAATGTGTATGTTAGGGTCAAGCCAACTCAAAATAGACTTATATGCGTTCTAACTCGCCAGTGACAAATTCAACGGAAACCGTTTTACGCGCACAAAATGTAAATGTTTACTACGGAAATTTCTTAGCCTTAAGGGATATCAATATGGATATCTCTAAAAATCGCATTACGGCATTTATTGGGCCTTCAGGTTGCGGCAAAAGTACGCTGCTACGCTGCTTTAACCGCCTGAACGATTTAATCGAAAGTTTTCGATCTGAAGGAAGAATTTATTATGGCAATCGGGATTTATATGCTGTGGATATTGACCCGGTAGAGGTGCGGCGTCGGATAGGTATGGTGTTTCAAAAGCCGAATCCTTTTCCAAAATCGATTTACGACAATGTGGCTTTTGGTGCGAGGATCAATGGCTACAGGGGCGATATGGATGAGTTGGTAGAACGATCGCTCCGAGGTGCGGCTTTGTGGGATGAAGTGAAAGACAAGCTCAAACAAAGCGGTTTATCTCTGTCTGGGGGACAGCAGCAGCGTTTGTGCATTGCGCGGGCGATCGCAGTCCAACCGGATGTTATTTTGATGGATGAACCCTGTTCTGCGCTAGACCCGATTTCTACCCTGCGGATCGAAGACTTGCTGCACGAACTTAAAGAGCAATATACGATCGTCATCGTTACCCACAATATGCAGCAGGCTTCGCGGGTGTCCGATCTAACCGCCTTCTTTAACGTTCAAGCTACAGAAAAAGGCGGACGAATGGGTTATTTGGTGGAGTTCGATCGCACCGAGGTGATTTTCCAAAGTCCGAAGGAAGAATCTACCCGCGAGTACGTCAGCGGACGCTTTGGTTGATTCGGAGACGGTCAAGTGCGACTCTTCAAAAGAGAGTAACTTTAGAACGATCCCCACAGTACCGATCCAGGATACGATGGAGCATGGATTTGTCTCTGCTGTGGAAAATTTACCTAACTGCTTATGAAGCGCTATTTGACCCGTCTGCTTGCCCTAGTTTTAGTTGTGACGATCGGCTTACTCGGCTGCTCTACCCCCAATGGCATAACTGGGGATTATCGTCAAGATACCTTGGCTCTGGTGCAAACTTTGAGAACTGCGATTGAATTGCCAGATGATTCACCAGAGAAAGCGGCGGTTCAAACAGAAGCACGTCAAAGAATCAATGACTTTGCGGCTCGTTATCGGCGCGACAGTTCTCTCACCGCTCTCCGCTCTTTCACTACAATGCGAACCGCATTAAACAATATAGCCGGACATTACAGTTCTTATCCAAATCGTCCTCTTCCTGAGAAGTTGAAGCAGCGTTTGGAACAAGAATTAACCCAGGTGGAAAATGCTTTGAGACAAGGAGTCTGAGCGTTAAAAATTAAAAATTAAAATGATTAACCCATTTTAATTTTTAATTTTTAATGATTTACTCGACTCGACTAGAGAGTTGCAGCAAAAGTAATCTACGAGTTTTCTGATCCCCCTCTTTGAAGAAGAAGTGGGGAATTTTTGCTAGTAACGTAAGTTGCTAGTTATGAATTTTGGGTAAATTTGTGGTTTGTAGGGTGCGTCAGATCGTTAAATTTGGGCAATTTACAGTAATTTTTAGGTTCTGACGCACCCTACGGATGATAACTGGCAACTTGCGTTAATAGAATACTTCAGTCGGCGATTTCGGCGAATTCACGACCCAGCGAGCCATTACCCGTATCGTTAATTGAGGCTTGAAAAAGTCCGTTTAGTAAGGAAGCCGGTCGTTGTTGATAAGGCCAAGCAAAGGCATGGCGAAAAGCGGCATCTTGACAAGCCTGCAATTCCTCAAAACCGATGATGTCGTAAGTCAGAAGGTTTTCGTACTCGAACGGCAGACGCACGTTATGCAAACCAGCGTTATCGGTGCAGATGGCGATATCCACACCGGCATCAAAACAGCGATCGAACACTAGCTTGAGTTGGCGAATATCGTCGAGAGTACCAGTTTTGAGGTATGTGGTCGGACAAACTTCTAGGCACTGACCGTTAGCAGATAATTCACTTAGCAGTTCTGGATACTGTAAAGGAATCTGAATGCCGTGTCCGATCCGCATCAGATAGGGGATAAGTTCTGGATAGCAACCAGATGAAGTTTCATAGAGGTGACCTGTGGTCTTGAGGTCGAGCGATCGCGCCAAGGCGTACAGTTCTACAAATTCATCCAGCCGCTCTGCATAATGGGCATCCCCCCCAGCCAAGTCTACAGCACAAACATACCCTTTGCTCTGTGCAGCCAGCTCGACGATCGCCCGATTCACCTCATAGGGAAGGCGGGAGTGCATACACAGAATTTGGCTGGTAATGATTGGGTACTCTTTCGTCTGGGTAGCTTTACCGACAATTTCAACAATTTCAGCCATTTGGTCAATTCGTTCCGACTGACTGAGTTGGGGAGATGTCCGCAGATAGGGAGTGTAACGGATTTCCAAATAGGCAAGATTCTCAAAAATATACGCACCGCGAATCAGTCGTGAAATAAAATAGGGTAGCGTCTGAGTAGTTTGAACGCCTTCTACCAAAGTATGCAGCTCCAAATACTCATCGAGCGTATTGCGCGGTTTTGTATAAAAATCCTCAAACGAGGCATACTCAGGGAAGCGATCGGCCAAATTAGCGTCGCTGCGTTGGAAGTAGCGCCAAAGAATACGAGGTACAACAGAACCGCCGAGGTGGCGGTGTAGTTCAGCATATAGAGCCACAGGAACCCCTCTGGTTGATATCGATGAAATAGGAGTACAGTTATTATTTCCATTATTAACAAATCTTTTTGTAAGAGTTGGGCAAGTCCTTTAAAACAGATAGGCTTCCCAGTCAAGCAAGTATGACCTAAACTTTTGTGAAGGTAACTTTGTTGACCTATAGCCCAGCGGCTCTTGATGCCTAGTGGCAAGCAGTGGTGCAGCAACCAGTCCTTGGGGGCTAATTATTTGTCAGTATCGTTTGTTTTTTTTCTTTCTGGTTGATGCCATGTTGAAAGCTCTCACAGCTGTTAAGCAACGTCCCGGTCGTTTCTATCGCAGCGTTTTAGCCGGTGTGTTAACCAGTAGCCTGGTGAGTCAGTGTGTCTGGAATAAACCAACTCATGCACAAGTAATGGTGCCTTGCCAGTTACCGGCAAATCTGATTCAACAAAAAGAAAACCTCCGGCTGGCGGCTCTGAAAGGGGATCGAGAAGCGCAGAACCGCTACCAAGCCCTGATAACCAAACAGGCAACGCAATTGCAAGAATGCCGCAGCCAAAATTGGCCGCGCAACCAAGCTATTTGGCTGCGCCTCTATCCCTGCGATATCCGCCCCGGATCGGTGGGTATGCTGCTCGATCGCCTTGTCAATAAAGGCTACAACGAAGTTTATGTAGAAGTCTTTTACGATAGCCTGGTGCTACTGCCGCAAGCCGATAATCCCACATCTTGGGGTTCTGTAATACAAGTACCCGGAGCGGAAAAAGTAGATCTGTTAGCGGAAATTATTGAGAAAGGTCACAAGCGAGGACTCAAAGTTTACGCTTGGGTGTTTACAATCAATTTCGGATATGCTTACGCGACTCGGCCCGATCGCCAAGGTGTGTTAGCTCGTAATGGCAGGGGTCAAACCAGTTTGGATGTAACCAACGATGCGGGTATCGACACCGATCTAACAAAGGGCGATGCCAGTAAAGCTTTTGTCGATCCCTACAGCCCCCAAGCGCGACAAGACTATGAAAGGTTGATTGAGGCAGTCATCAAACGCAAACCGGACGGAGTTTTGTTTGATTACGTTCGCTATCCCAGAGGGACGGGGGATGCTTCGGTAGTTACCAAGGTGCAAGATTTGTGGATTTATGGTGAATCTGCCCAGCAAGTATTCTTGCAACGGGCAATCAACCGCAAAGGGCTGGATCTGATGCGGCGATTTTTAACGAAGGGATTCGTTAGCGCCCAAGATGTTGCCCAGGTTGACGAAATTTATCCAGAGGAAGAAGAACCGCTTTGGCAGGGACGCAATCCCGACCAAACAAAGAGCGTACTACCACCAGGGCAACGTCAACCTTTCCTACAATGGGATTTATGGCAGCTGAGTGTAGCCCACGCCGCTCAAGGTATTGTCGATTTTTTGACGGCAGCTATGCAACCGGCGCAGCGCGTCGGCATCCCGACTGGGGCGGTGTTTTTCCCTGGGGGCAACCAAGCTGTCGGTCAGGGGGGATATGACTCGCGGGTACAACCTTGGGATAAGTTCCCCAGAATGATGGAATGGCATCCCATGCTTTATGCAAATTGCAACGACACTAGCTGTATTTTGAACGAGCTGCAACGGGTAGTCAGTCTCGCTCCTCTCGGTACGGATATTAGACCGGCGTTGGCTGGTGATTGGGGAAGGGCTGTGAGCAATCGTCCGTCTCTGGAGGTGCAAATGCAGGCTATTCGTCAATATGCACCGCAAATTCAGACGGTGAGCCATTTTGCTTATTCTTGGCAAGACCCGGAGAGCGATCGCGAAAGAAAGTTTTGTAAGTTGCGGTAGTTTAATGGACATCTCCAACATAGAATAGACCGCTCTAAAAATTCTTGTGGGATAGGCATCCTGCCTGTCTCTTTTATTCTTTTCTGGAGAGACTAAACCCTGATGGAGTGACAACTTTAGCTCATGGATTATACCAAATCCGGGTTAGCTACCCCCGTGTCAATGTACCCATAAGATTGCCGGGGCTGGAAGGATAAACTTGCCGCGACTGTGGCTGCGACACTCATTCTGGCGTCAAGTAGCCACTCAGCATCTGCTGCTTTTGGAACGATTTGATTGCCGTTGACTAAAAATGGAACCATAAAACTGCCAAAATTTTAAGATTTTTTTTAAAGATGAAGAAGTAAGATTAAATCAAGCACTCAAGCCAGTGCCAAGGATACTCAAAGGTAAAAGCTTTACCTCACTGCTCAAGAAAAACAAGGCATTAGTTGTGAGTCGCATCTAGAACCACTTCAGGAGATGCCAGTATGCTCACAACAGAAGAGTTCGATAACTGGTGTAATCGTAACAACCTATCGGCACTGCAAAAAAAGACAATAGAAATCATCCGCACCAGTGAACCAGCACGGCGCGTAGGAGGAGGCAGAAAGAATGTTTCTGGATTTTATCCCAGTCAGAAAATGGGCAGAAGCATTCAGTTTGAATCCCACAAGCTAGAGTTAGCATTAATTTACCAATTAGAACACGACTGGAA
>NZ_JBHFNU010000040.1:0-237038 GCF_041929145.1 Aerosakkonema sp. BLCC-F183
TTGGGTGTAAAATGAAGGTATTAAATTCATTTTTTTCATTAGTTAGGTCTACTTGAGAATAGCAGACCTATTTTTTTTTGACAACAATCGGTCAACCCCGCACGCAGTAAGGGGTTGACCGATTGTTGTCTCCCCCCCAGATTCCTATAAACAGCTATGTTTAGACTAAATCTCGACATTTTTATTGAACAAACTGTCCAATTAATGTCATCAACATCCGATCGGCGAGGTTGGAGAATCGCAAAGCTTATCCACCATACCTGGGAGAGATAGTTGTGCCCTCACTAAATCCGGTACTCCGGATTAGTGGTGGGTAGTTTACCTCAAAATGCTTGAGGAATTTTTTCAGTTTTCAGTTGCCCTTGGCAAACTCGCTTCCAACTTAAGACAATTACGACCGTTGACTTGCAAGCGGTATTCTACTCTATCCATCAACCGATTCATAATCAGCCAGCCATAGCCGCTTTCCTGCTTATCCTCCGGACTGGGTGGCAAATAGGTGGATAAATCGTATCCTTTACCGTGATCCCAAATTTCCAAAGCTAAATCCCGCTCTTTTAGTTCCAAGCGAATCAGGATGGGTAAATTTGGTTGATCTCTATGAGCGTGGCGCACTACGTTTGAGTAAGCTTCCACCAAGGCCAGACGCAGGCGATTTGACAGGCGCGGCCAATCAATGACAGTATCGCCTAACTCCGCTTCCAAACTACCCAGCAACCAATTTTCCACAATTGTTAAAAACTTCAAGTCGCTGGGAATATGCAGCTCCGTTCTCATTGACTACAGAACCTCCAGAGAGAGTATTGTTTGGTCGTCTTCCTGAACTTGGTTTTTTCCCCTGATCCGAGCTAATAGATGGCTCAAGTCCAAAGGACCCGGCTCTTCTTTAAGTAGCTGCCACAAACCTTCTTGTTTCAGCATAACCGGGTTCTGTCCGCTACTACCAACACTCCCTGGCATAACGATATCTTCGGTAACGGTTGCTTCGGTAATACCGTCGCTGGCCAACAAAAGTGCTTCTCCAGACAAGACGGTCGCATTCCCGGCGGCACCTTTCCAGGTGGGTAAGATACCTAACGGAATGCCCCGAGCTTTGAGGAAATTCGGTTCAATTCCGTCTGCTTTTTTAGCTACGTCTTGATAAGACCAGACCAAGGGATAGATGTGGCCGGCATTGGCGTAGACTAACTGGCCGGTCGAGGGAGTATAACGAGCCAGAACCATCGTTATGAAACGGTTGTTACTCATGAGATCGTCTGACAGACCGATATTGAGATTCTGCATCAAAACATTTGGTTCTGGTGGATTTTCCTGAGAAAGTTCTCGTCGCATTACCGATATAGCGCTAGCCATAAATAAAGCAGCCGGGACACCTTTACCAGAGACATCTCCCACTGCTAGCCAGATGTCTCCTTTGGGATGGACAAAGACTTCAAAAAAATCTCCTCCCACTTCTCGTGCTGGGAAACAGCAGGCTTGCACTCTTACTCCTTCTACTTCCGGCCAGCTTTGGCGCAGGAGATTGTGCTGAATTTGACGAGCTACCTCTAGCTCTGCCCGCATCTGCTCAGCTTGCTCCTGGGTACGCTGGTACAGTTTGGCTTGGGAAACGGCCAAAGCTGCTTGTTCCGAGAGGCTTTCAATCAGTCGAATGTCTTCGGCTGACCAAGGTTCGCGGGTGCCGTACTGGTGGAGGGAGAGTATGGCGAGCAGGTCTTGCTGGCAGATCAGGGGGACAACCAGCTGTAAGGAGGAGTTGCCATTTTCATCGTTTTGTGCTGTCTGTGTCTGGCGATTTTCCATCACCGATCGCAGCAGGTCTTCGGAAATGCTGACGTTATTATCGGGAGTGGCTTTGTAGGAAAAAACATCTGCCAGCAAGCGATCGCCATCTATTGGTCGCAAAAAGCAACTGCTGGCTCCAAAAGTTTGTCCGATCGTTTCCACAATCCTTTGCAGCATACCCGCATAATCCAGGGATTCCCTGATAGCGCTGGTGACGGCATTTAACAGAGTTTCTCGCTGTAATGCGCGACGCAGTTCGTTCGTTCTCCGCTTGAGGACGCGATAGGTCTCGGAAGCTTGTTGAACTACTGCTTTAAGTTCTGCCGGATTCCACGGTTTGGTGATGTATTTGAAAACCTGACCTGAATTGATCGCTTCTACAAGATCTTCTACATCTGTGTAGCCAGTCAAGAGGATGCGAATCGTATCTGGAAAGCGTTCCACAGTCCGCCCCAGAAATTCTGTCCCATTCATTTGGGGCATTCTCTGGTCGGATATGATCACGGCCATTTCGCCTTCTTTTTCCAGTACTTCTAGAGCGCTTGGCCCACTCTCAGCCTTATAGACTTGAAAGTCGCGCCGAAAAGTACGATACAGCAAATCGAGGTTGTCAGGCTCGTCATCCACCACCATGAGTTTGAGTTTGCTGCCATCTCCCCGACTCATTTGCTACTCCACTTGCAAGGAATGTCATTTGTCAATAGTCATCAGTTAATAATTCACCAGTCAACAGTCAGCAATCAACAGCCAGTAGCTCTTTGTTTTTTACCACTGACCACTGACCGAGACTGATAACTTTTGACAAACGAGCCAATTATCCCACCAACCCGGAGCGCAAAGCGCGGACAGCGGCTTGGGTGCGGTCATCGGCACAAAGTTTGTTCAAAATATTACGGACGTGGGTTTTGACAGTTCCCACTGTAATGTATAGTTTTTCAGCGATCGCGGCGTTGCTGTATCCTTCGACGATCAATTGCAGAACTTCTAATTCTCGATCCGTCAACGGGTAAGCTTCCAGCATTTGACTGTACTCTGGTTCCGTTGCTGCGATCGCAACTGTTTTAGAATTGGCTCCTTGTTCGGTGCTGCTGGATGCCGAGGTTGCTGGTGCGGTTGCTTGACGTGTTTGTTTGAGTACGATCCGGGCGATCGCCGGATCGATCCACGAATTGCCTTCTTGAGTGACTCGCAGCGCTTCTATCAAATTATCGAAGCTGATATCTTTCATACAATAGGAGTCCGCCCCTGCTGCGAAAGCTGCGAGTACGGCTTCTTGGTTGTCTTGTAGTGTCAGAATCAACACTTTTGGGGCTTCTTGCTCTTCTGCGATCGATGCTTTTATCTGTCTGGTTAACTCAATACCGTCTATATCGGGCAGACCGATGTCAACGATCGCAATATCTGGTTTTTTTTCTTCCAGTACCTTTAATCCCTCATAGCCATTGGCGGCTTCGCCCACAACCTCAATTTCTTTTTGCTGTTGTAGAGCTGTCCTTATCCCCACACGAGTGAGGTCATGATCTTCAATGAGGGCAACGCGAATTTCTTTCATTGTCAACGTTCCCGTTTTCTAAATTTTCTCACTTTAAGCAAAACTAACCAACAACAAATGTTTCCAGGGGTTCAGGTAAACTACACCTATCGGTAGGGGAAGGGATTTTTTACATCTCGATAGATTCAAACTATAAAGATCGTTTTTCCCATCCTAAGCCATTGTCGGCAGGCAATAGCTATGCTGCTGCCAAACCAATCGTGGTTTGGGTGTAATGAATAGGATTTTAAATGATGCGTTACCTTCCCGATCGGACACAATCTAAAAGTTGCCCTCCTTTGCGTAAGGCTGTCAATAGGCTCCTGGTTAAAAGTCATTTAGTCAACCAGCGATTGAATGCGTTTGGTTACTCGCACTCGTCGAGAACTCTGCATTACAGTCTGATGCTTAGAATTGGCCTTACGCGGACAGATTGCAGATGCCCTATCAACCACCGATCTCAAATGCCACTGGTATGAGTATAGCGGGTTAGCTCCAAGCATAATCACCATCCGGTTGGTGGGGCGGCAATATTTTTCAGCCGCCCTACCAGCTAAGTATGGTTTGGAGATTTTCGATCGCGATTGTCCTTGACATCTCGTTGCTCTTGCTTTACTCAACACCAGCGAGGAATTTGGAGAAAACGTGCGATATCGTGTGTTGGGGACTGCAAGTTAGTCGCTCTCAAATCCATTCCGCCGCAAGCGTGGATTTAGATTTGAAAACTGTTGGCTTCGGGAAAAGGCTAACACTTTTTCCGATCGCAGTTAGCTGATGGAGCGGTGTAAACATATTGTCGTCCCACCAGCCAGGAAAGGAGACGTTCTCAGCCTTCGACGGTTTGGCTTCATCAAAGTTACTCAAAATTGCCCAGCCTCGGCGGTGTGGGCAGCTTCTTTGACAGTGAATAGTTGGTCATTTGTATAAAGACTGCCCACGCCGCCATCAAAATTCAGGGTATATACCGGATTTTAAGTAAGGCGCAGGCTTTTTTGAGCAGGTTTTCCCAAGAATGAGAGTGGGTTTTCTAGACGATCGCCAGCAAGCACAAGGAGGAATGAGCCGATGGAAGAACAATTAACATTGCGATTGGGAGAAGAACCCGATCGCAACCTAGCCGATGCTATGCCGCTGATAGTTTGGACAGCCCAGTGCAATGGTGACGTGGATTACTTCAATCAGCGGTGGCTTGATTATACAGGAAAAAGCATTGAGGAGACTAAAGACTGGAAGTGGCAGTCAGTCGTACATCCAGACGATCGCCAAAAGTGTTTGGAGGACTGGAGAAAAGCGCTAGAGACAGGCTATCCCTGCGAAATGGAGTATCGCTTCAGACGATCGGACGGCACCTATCGCTGGCACTTGGGCAGGGCTATGCCGATCCAAAACCAACAAGGCGAACTTGTCCTGTGGGTAGGTACGGCTACCGATATAGAAGCTCAGAAGCAAACTGAAGAAACCGAGCGTTTTCTCTCTCAAGCAAGCAAGGAATTAGCCAGTTCCCTTGATTATCAAACTATACTTGAGCGCGTAGTACGTCTGGCAGTGCCAACCGTTGCCGACTGGTGCGCCATTGATGTGTTGGAGGAAGAAGGCAGAGGAGAAGAGGGGTATGTTCCTTCAACACTCAGCAAGATCCGGCGGTTGGCAGTGGCCCACACAGATCCGTCAAAGGTAGCGTGGGCCCAAGAGTTGCAGAACCGCTACCCGCACGATCCCAACGCTCAGTATGGCGTTCCGAATGTGTTGCGATCGGGTAAATCCGAGCTGTATCCGGAAGTACACGATTCTTTGCTAGTTGCTGTTGCCCGCGATGCGGAACATTTGGCTATCATACGAGAAATCGGTTTTAAGTCAGCGATGGTAGTGCCGATGATCGCTCGTGGGCGGACGCTGGGGGCAATTACTTTCGTTTCCACTGTATCGAATTCCGGTATTGAGTCGGGTCGTCACTACAACACTTCTGACTTGGCATTGGCAGAGGATCTTGCTTGTCGCGCTGCTTTAGCTGTAGACAACGCTCGCCTCTACCGAGAGTCCCAGTCAGCGCAGGCGGCTTTGCGGGAGAGCGAGGAAAGGTTCCGCACGATGGCGGATTGTGCTGCGGTGCTGTTGTGGGTGTCGGGAACAGATGGTCTGCGTACCTTTTTCAATCAAGCTTGGCTTACTTTTGTTGGCAAAAGCCTAGAGGAAGAAGTAGGGAACGGTTGGATAGCGGACGTCCATCCAGAGGATCTTGAGCGCTGCTTAGATACCTACACAAAAGCTTTTCATGCCCGTGAGCCTTTTGAGATGGAATACCGTCTCCGCCACAAGTCAAACAAATATCGGTGGATTTTGGATACGGGAAGGCCAAGATTTATGCCAGAAGGTAGTTTTGCTGGTTATATCGGGTCTTGTATGGATATTACGGAGCGAAAATCAGCAGAAGATGCTATGCGCGATCGAGCTGACGAACTGAGTCGGTTAAGTTCTGTCCTGGCTAAAACTAACGCAGATTTGGAAAAGCGCAATCGGGAACTCGACCAGTTTGGTTACATAGTCTCTCACGATTTGAAAGCACCTTTGCGGGCGATCGCAAACCTGTCTCAATGGTTAGAAGAAGATTTGCAAGATCGGCTAACAGACGAGACCAGACATCAAATGAACCTGCTGCGTGGGCGCGTTCACCGGATGGAAGCTTTAATTGAAGGAATTCTAGAGTATTCTCGCGTGGGAAGGGTAAAAACGGCTGAGGAAGTTGTGGATGTGAGCATTTTGCTGCAAAACATCATCGAATCTCTGGCACCCCCGACCGCGTTTGCGATTACCGTAGAGCCGGGAATGCCCATCCTGAAGACTGAGCGTTTGCTTCTGGAACAGGTATTTGCCAATCTGATCGGTAATGCGATCGCGCATCACGATCGGCCAGATGGAAGTATACAAATTTCGGTACTTTGTCAAGAGGATTTATACGAGTTTGCCGTTCGAGATGACGGCCCAGGTATTGCTCCCGAATACCATGAGAAGGTGTTTGTTATTTTTCAAACTTTGGTTCCCCGCGATCGAGTTGAAAGTACAGGGATTGGGTTATCTCTAGTCAAGAAAATCGTAGAAGATAAAGGGGGGAGGATTTCGTTAGAATCTCGGCAAGGTATGGGAGCTACGTTTCGCTTTACTTGGCCAAAATGAAGGGCGTCGGGAAAGTCAAAAGTCAAAAGTCAAAAGTCAAAAATAAGAGGGAGAGGCAGGAGTGAAAGGGAGACGGGAAGACGGAAACAGGAAAAATCTTTATTCTGCCCCGACGCCTGACGCCCTAACCCCTTTTGACTTTTAACTTTTGACTTGGAGGTTGAGTGGAGCGGTGACAGATGGAGGAAAAAGTGACCAACCTTTTACTCGTGGATGATGATGACGTGGATGTCATGACGGTACAACGAGCATTACAGAAAAATAACATCACTAACAGACTCTACGTAGCGGCCAACGGGTTGGAAGCGCTGGCAATGTTGCGGGATAATGACAAACCACCGATCGTACCCCCGATGCGGCGACTGATATTACTCGATTTGAATATGCCCAAAATGGGAGGGATTGAATTTTTGCGAGAATTACGGGCAGACTCGGAATTGGGTAAAATCCCTGTCATAGTGCTGACGACTTCCAATGAGGCAAAAGATAAAGTAGATGCTTATAGGCTGAATGTAGCGGGGTATATTGTTAAACCCGTTACTTTCTCTAAATTTGTGGAGGTTATGGCAGCGGTTAACAAGTATTGGACGCTGAACGAAATGCCTTAGTTAGTCATTAGTTATTGGTCAATATCTAATAGCTAATAGCTAATGGCTAATGGTTAATTCAAAATTAGCAATTAGCAATTAGAAAGTGACAAATGACTAATGATTTTAACAAAGGACAAAGTATGTCAGAGAAATGGAAAATACTTGTAGTCGATGACGATCTGGTGGATCGGATGGCCGTTCGCCGAGCGCTCAAGGCTAGCGGTGAAGAGATCGAAATTCTAGAAACTGATAACTGCACTGATGCGATCGCAGTTTTAAAGCAGATCGCTTTTGATTGCGTTTTTCTAGATTATCGCTTACCAGATACAGACGGATTGACACTGCTGACGCAATTGCGTTCTGCCGGTTTCAAAATGCCCATAGTGGTTTTGACCGGTCAGGGAGATGAGCAAATTGCTGTAGAAATGATGAAAGCAGGAGCATCCGATTATCTTGCTAAGGGAAAACTTTCTGCCGAATCTCTATCGAGAAGCTTACGCAATGCGATTCGCATCTATCGAGCGGAAAGAGAAGCAGAACTAATTGAACAGAAGCTCAAAATCAGCGAAGAACGTTATCGTTTAGTACTGGAAGGTTCTTCCGAGGCTATTTGGGATTGGGATATTAATAAAAACGAAATTTATTGGAACGATCGCCTAGTTGAAATTATCGGTTTATCTGGTTCTGAATTGGGCGGAGAAAGTGAAGACGTTGCTCGTACTTGGGAGTCATTGTCCGAACTGATTCATCCGGAAGATAGAGAGAAAGTAAAAGCAGCGCTCGTCCGTCATCTTTGTGACAATGCGGAATTCAATCTGGAATTTCGCCTGCGCCATCTTTCGGGGGAATATCGCTACTGTATGACGCGAGGCAAAGCGCAACGCGATCGGCAAGGCAGACCGATACGGATGGCAGGCATTATTAACGATATCACTTTGACGAAGCTGGCTGAGGAACAGTTACGCCGCCGCTTTGAGCAACTGGAAACTATTTACCAAATTACAGAAGCGGTCAGTCGTGCGGCGGGATTGGAAGAACTGTATCAAGTAGCCTTAAAAGGTTTGCAACGCGCCTTGAAAGCCGATCGCACTTCTGTACTTCTGTTCGATGCAGATGGGGTAATGCGTTTTAAAGCTTGGTGCAAACTTTCGGAGGAGTATCGGCGCAGTGTAGAAGGACATTCGCCCTGGACTGCGGATACCAATAATCCGCAGCCGATTTGCATTGCTGATGTGGAAACATCAACCATTGCAGATTTTCGATTTGAGATTGCCGATTTAAGGGAAAAAGTTGAATCGGCAAACTCAAATCTCAAATCTACGATTATAAATGAGGGAATTCGTGCTTTAGCATTTATTCCGCTAATAGCTCAAGAAAAGCCGATCGGCAAATTCATGCTCTACTACAACGCGCCGCATGAGTTTACTGGACAGGAAATTCAACTAGCACAAACGATCGCCAGCAACGTTGCTTTTGCGATCGAACGGAAGCGGGCGGAGGAGGCTTTATACCGTCGCGAACAAGAATTCAAAGCTTTGGTGGAAAATGCGCCCGACATTATCGCCCGGTATGACAAAGAATGGCGTTTAATCTACGTCAGTCCAGCTTTGGAAAGGGGAACCGGTACCATGCCTCAAACTATCATTGGCAAGACTCTCTCAGAGTTGGAATTGCCTGGGGAAATGAAATTAAAGTGGCAAGAGGGTTTGCGCGATGCGTTTGCAACCGGTTTACAACAGGTAATTGAATTTGATTACCCAACACCCCACGGTCAGACGAGATACTATCAAGCTCGCCTTGTGCCAGAATTGGCCCAAGACGGTTCCCCGGAATATGTATTGAGCGTGGCCCGCGATATTACCGATCGCAAGCGGGCTGAAGACTCACAACGCTTTCTCGCGGATGCGAGTACTATTCTCTCTCTTTCTCTGGAGTGCGATGTTACCTGGTCAAATTTGGCGGATCTCGCTGTACCTCAAATTGCCGATTGGTGCGTTATTGATGTCCTCGATGCGGGAGTATTAGGCGCAGCTTTAAATGTGGCGGCGCTGAATACCGGATCTGGGGAAAATATGACAGCAGCTTCGATGCAGATTTCTCCTACTCTGCATCGGGTGGCTTTTTCTCATATAGACCAATCCAAAATAGCTTCTTTGCAGGGATTGCAGACAAGTTACTCAGTCAATCTGAATGCTTCGTTATCCGGTTCGTTGGACGGCAATATTTTTAAGTCGCTTAAGGAAGCAACTTCTATTGTGGGGAAGGTTTTACAAACCGGGCAGTCGCAATTGTACCCGAAAATAAATGATGAAAAGCTATTTGCCGATGTTCTTGATGAAAAGGAAGTGACGATTTTATGCCAGCTTGCTCCCAAGTCTATTATGTGCGTGCCGTTGGTAGCTCGCGGACGGACGTTAGGCGCGATCGCTTTTGGGATATCTGAGTCGAGTCGTCAATATACTCAAGCCGATTTAAAGTTGGCGGAGGATTTGGCCCGTCGTGCGGCGCTGGCAGTTGATAATGCGCGGCTATATCGAGAATCGCAAGAGGCGACACAGAATCTCCGCAAGGCGATCGTCATTCTGGGAGAACAGCAGCAACAACTGCGGACGCTTCAGCGATTGACTAATTTGCTCAATCAACGTCTTGGCAATTTACCAGACCTTTTGCAGGTGATGGTTCAGTCCGTTTGCGATGCTATCTGTGGGGCGCAGTTTTGCTTTATTGTGCTGCATAATGCCCAGTGCGATCGCTTGGTGTTGACGGTGGCAGCTGGGATGGGTGTGGAAAGTTTGCAGCTAGAAGATGCTTTAGATGATGTAGATGGTTGGTTGACAAAGGCTGTTTCTACAGGTGAATTTCAATTCTCTCCAGCAGAAGCAAGCGGCAAGTCGCAAGGGGAGAGGGAAGAGGGAGAGGGAAATTCAATCCAAAATCCAAAATCCAAAATCCAAAATTCTTCCTCTTTCTCTCCCTTACTTCCTTCCTCAATCCCCGCTTCCGTGTGTGCTGTAGCGATCGAGTCGGCGGAAGCGGGACGCTTGGGAATACTGGCGATCGGTAATTGGCAAGATCCCTATGCTTTCGATGGGGAAGATCGGCATTTGCTGGTGGCGGTGGGGGAACAGGCGGCGATCGCTATTAATAATGCCCGATTGATCAAGGCGCTGGAGGAACGAGAAGATCGCTTGGCCCACCAAAACCAACTCCTCGCCAATCAAAACCGCGAATTAGAAAATCAACGTCAGCAAATTCAGCTGCAAAATTTGCAACTTTTGGAAGCAGCTCGATTGAAATCGCAGTTTTTGGCGAGTGTGTCTCACGAGCTGCGTACTCCGTTGAATGCGATTATCGGTTTTTCGCAATTGATATTGCGATCGGCGATGCGAGCTCGCAATGATACTGTTGTCGAAACATCCAGAAAAAGTGATGTTGATTTGTTCGCACGCGGATCTGAGCAGCCGCACGAGGCAACTACAGAAACCGAAGTTTCTCAGATGGATGCAGGACAATCTCTCGCATCTGGCCAAGAAAATATGGTGGAGCGTATTCTTAATAATGGCAAACAGCTATTGACGCTGATCGACGATATCCTCGACCTCTCCAAAATAGAGGCGGGTCGTATGGAATTGGAACGGGAACAGATAAATCTGGCGAATCTGGTGACAGCGACAGCTGAAGAACTGCGATCGCTCGCGGAAGATAAGCAATTAGAATATCAGATTCTTATTAATCTGACTAATCCGCTAATCGTTAACGATAGTGCCCGTTTGCGCCAAGTTTTGATGAATTTGCTCTCGAATGCTATTAAGTTTACCAATGTCGGTAAGGTGAAGGTAGAGGCGTCTGAAGTGGGAGCCAATCGATTGGCTTTAATCGTCACGGATACGGGAATTGGCATTGCTGAGGAAAATTTAGAACAAATTTTTGAAGAATTCCGCCAGTTGGATCAAAGTACCACAAAGTTACACTACGGTACGGGTTTAGGTCTGGCTATTATCAAATCTTTGGTGCATTTAATGAAGGGAAAGGTTACTGTTAAAAGTAAGCTCGGCGAAGGTTCTATTTTTCGAGTGGAAATCCCTCGCGAGTTACCTTCATCTCCCAATGGTAATCCTGTTAAGAAAACTAGGAGGCTGTTGAAATAGGGAAGTCACCCGATTTTAGATTTTGGATTTTGGATTTTGGATTTTGGATTGGCTTTTTTGACTCATCCACGAGTCTGGGAAACTCAACGACGAGTATTTTTGACTCATCCACGAGTTTGCGAAACTCAACGACGAGTCTGGGAAACTCAAACACGAGTATTTTTGTCTCACTCAAGAGTCTGGGAAGCTCAAACGCGAGTCTTGAATCATGTTCTTTATTTTGACTTTTAACTTTTGACTTTTGACTTTTTTAAAGTTTTTCTGCGATTCTGAGTTTAGCAGAACGCGATCGCGCATTTTGTTCGATCTCATCTTCTTGAGGGATGATTGGTTTTTTTGTTAGCACTCGCAATATCGGTGATTCACGCAGACTATGCTTGACGATGCGATCTTCTAAACTGTGAAAGCTAATAATAGCAATTCTGCCACCAGACTTTAACCAGTTGGGTGCTAAATTTAGGAAAGTTTCCAAAGATTTCAATTCTGCGTTGACAACAATTCGCAGCGCTTGAAACACGCGGGTAGCTGGATTAATTCTACCATAGCGATATTGGCGAGGCACGTTGCGTGCGATCGCTTCTGCTAGTTCAGTTGTGGTGTGGAACGGACGCTGCTGTACGATTGCTCTGGCAATTCGCCGCGATAGTCTCTCTTCTCCATATTTATAGAAAATATCTGCTAGTTCGGCTTCTTCCCAATGGTTGATTATTTCTTCTGCTGTAAGGGATTGTCGCCGATCCATTCGCATATCTAACTCAGCTTCGTGACGAAAGCTAAAACCTCGCGAACCTGTATCGAGATGGAAAGAACTGACGCCTAAGTCTGCTATTATACCATCAAATTGAAGATTTTTTGGTTTGTATTCAGCAAAGTTGCCGTGCCAAAATTGGATGCGTTGGTTATACTCGACGAGGTTGTTTTGAGCAGCGGAAATAGCATCTTCATCGCGATCGATCGCCTGTACTTTTGTATCGGATGCAGCTTCTAGGATTAAACGGCTATGTCCGCCGCCGCCTGCGGTAGCATCTAGGTAATGTCCGCCGGGACGAATTGCCAACCCATCAATTAACTCTCGCGCCAGTACGGGAATGTGTACAAATGGGGGAGTGTCTGTTTCATTTTCTAAATAATTGTCGATCGCATCCATCATTATAAGGGGCCAAAAAGTCAAAAGTCAAAAGTCAAAAGTCAAAAGTCAAAACTCTGTAGGGTGCGTCAGAGAGAATAATTTTAGGCAATAAACTATAATTTTAAGCTTCTGACGCACCGTATTCATGCAACTAGCAAATTTACTGCTAAATTGAGCGGCGATAAATAGACGCACCTTTTATTTTGCCAAGAACTTGGGCTAGTTTTCTATTGTATTCGTTGAGGACGATCGCGAAAACATCGCCGGAGAAGTTGAGTTGATTTTGCACTAAGTCAATCAGTTCGGTATCGCTTTTGTAGTCAGCCACCTTAACGCTGACGTAGCGACGGATAATTCCCAATACATAAAATGGGTTTTCTGGCAAGTGAGTCACTACTTTTTGTACCAAAAATGCCTCTTTAATTTGAGGGTAAGTGGCTAACTGTTGAGCGAGTTGGGTCGCTTCGGTGTCTGGCAAATTGTGGTGAGCAAATTTATCGCGATAGCTGACTTCTTTTCGTTCTGTTGCTGCTTGTCGCCAAGTGTAATAATTTTGTTCGATTTTTTCCAGATAAATTTTGGCTTCTTCGTTTTTGCCTTGCCGTTTTAAGAATCCGAAAATTAGGCGACTACCTGGGATTAAAAGTTCGGGGTCTTGTGCGATCGCAATTTCTATGTGACGGATACCGACAGGATCTTTCTCTTCTATTAATAAGTGTCCTAACTCGAAATTGGCGATCGAATGCTGGGGTTGTTGGGCGAGAACTTCTCGGTAGAGGGGAATTGCAGCCGTGTTACCTTTAAATTCGGCAGTTAGTTGAGCGCGTTTCCTTTGCTGTTCGATCGTTAGGGATTGAGTTTGGGCGAGTGTTTCTAGAGTTTGGAGATTTTGCGATCGCAACTGCGCCTTTTCGTGTAGCTGTTTCCAAATTGGCGATATCTCATTTTGCCATTCCGTATCTAAGCGATCGATATAATTTGGCAACGCTTCCCCCAGGAAATGTGCGGCGGCAGTTTTCTTTACCGACGCTGGTAAAGGTAACTGATATCCGTTGGGAAGATAACCAAATGCAGAAAGGCGATCGAATAAACAAGGATGGGTATCCTCGTTATTGGTTTTTTCCGCTAGGGCGAGATCTAACCAAACAGCGGCATCTTCTGATGATACCTCATTTCGCAACTGCTGCACTAAGTTGGTAATCGTGGCTTCGGGAGGAGAAGATCGATCGATCGCTTGTTTGAAAATGTTTTGCCAAAAATACTTTCTCAAGTAATCGCTTTTTATGTCAAGATTAATCAGTGCTTGGGCGGCGTTATGGGTTCCAGCCAGTTCTGCCGCACAGCGATCGGCTTCGTATTCATGAGCGCGTGCCAAGACAAACGAATAAGCGCGAAAAAAAGGCGCATACCATTTAAAAAAACCACCAAATAATATAGATCCGCCTTGCCCATTTGCCTGCAATCCTTCTCCGAATTGATACCAAATATTCCGAAGTCGATATATCCAACCGACAAAACGACTGTGATTGCCAGATAAATGTCCCAATTCGTGGGCAACAACGGCACGAAACTCTGCTGGGGAAAGGGACTGCATTAATGGAAGTCCCAGAAATAAATAATTGCGATACCAACCCAAAAAGCCGAAACGGGGTACTTGCAGAACAGCCGCGTTGAGTTGGTTATCCAAAATGATATGGTGAAATTGGGGAGCCTGTAGCGCCTCTGTCAGTTCGTCGATGAGGGCAAATAGTGCGGGCAGTTCGCTGCGGGAGATCTCGACGCCTTTGGGTTTGGGGAAACTCAAGCTGAGCGATCGCGCCATCCCAACTGCGATTACAATACTGAACACCAGCGTTTTTGTCGCGATCCAAAATATCCCGCACAGCAATACAAAGACAAAGAAAATGTAGCCGTACCCAAGTGCAGCCAACAAAGCGACCCGAAACTTGTAGTTAGTCGGGTTTTGACGTGCGTATTTCTGCAAGCTTTGGATGAGGGCGTCAAATTGTTCTTCAGTCATTTAACAAAAATGTCTAACGATTGCTAATCATTACCCAAGAAATTTGCTATCCATACTTATGTCTGTCTTAACGTAATGGCAAACGCTCAAACCAATATAATTGTAGGAACGCAACAAAAATTAAAATTGCTGTTCTATGGCAAGAATTGAAACCAGAACCGAACCGATGGTACTCAACATGGGGCCTCACCATCCCTCCATGCACGGAGTACTGCGGTTAATTGTCACCCTAGACGGTGAAGATGTGATAGATTGCGAGCCGGTCATTGGCTACCTGCATCGCGGCATGGAAAAAATTGCCGAGAACCGCACCAATGTTATGTACGTTCCCTACGTGAGTCGGTGGGACTACGCAGCAGGGATGTTCAACGAAGCTGTCACCGTCAACGCACCCGAAAAGTTAGCCGATATCCCAGTTCCCAAACGCGCCAGCTATATCCGCGTCATTATGCTGGAACTGAATCGGATTGCCAATCACTTGCTGTGGCTTGGCCCATTTTTGGCTGACGTTGGCGCTCAAACTCCCTTTTTCTACATCTTCCGGGAACGGGAATTGATTTACGACCTGTGGGAAGCCGCTACAGGTTATCGCTTGGTGAACAATAACTACTTCCGCATCGGCGGAGTCGCCGCAGATTTGCCCTACGGTTGGGTTGACAAGTGCGAAGACTTCTGCGACTATATGGTGCCCAAAGTTGACGAGTACGAACGCTTGATCACGGATAACCCGATTTTCCGGCGGCGGACGGAGGGTATCGGTACGATTACTCGCGAAGAAGCGATTAACTGGGCGCTTTCTGGCCCAATGCTACGTGCTTCTGGGGTGAAGTGGGATTTGCGGAAAGTTGACCACTACGAGTGCTACGACGATTTCGACTGGGAAGTGCAGTGGGAAACTGCCGGTGATTGTTTCGCCCGTTATTTGGTGCGGATTCGCGAAATGCGCGAGTCGGTGAAGATTATTCGCCAAGCGATTAAGGGATTACCCGGTGGGCCATTCGAGAATTTGGAAGCCAAGCGGTTGGCAGAAGGGCCAAAATCTGAATGGGGCGGTTTTGATTACCAGTACATCGCTAAGAAGGTTGCCCCTACTTTCAAGATTCCCAAGGGCGAAATTTACGCTCGCGTGGAAAGTGGAAAAGGTGAGTTGGGAATTTATTTGGTTGGCGATGATAATGTGTTCCCTTGGCGTTGGAAAATTCGTCCGGCAGATTTCAACAATCTGCAAGTTTTCCCCCACATCCTTAAGGGGATGAAGGTTGCCGATATTGTGGCTATTTTGGGCAGTATCGACATTATCATGGGTTCGGTCGATCGATAAAGAATTTTGGATTTTAGATTTTGGATTTTGGATTGAATTCATTCCATAATCTAGAATCCAAAACGGAAAATGGCTCTCCCGTTTTTATGGTGATAATATAACTTATCTAAAAAAGCGCCTAAAATTTAAAATTGTATGGATAATTACAGTAGGGAATTATATTATGTCCCGTGGAATCGGTAGTATATGAGCGATGCGAAAGATTATCTCTGGGAATCGGGGGTTAAATTTTTACCGCAGATGTAGGCAGATAAACGCAGATAAACGCAGATAAGAAAGGGATTTTTTATGCAACCGACGCTACCGGATATGAGATTATGTGAAGCGATCGCACTTCGCATTTCCCAAACTCCTCAACAACGCATTACGTTTGCCGAGTACATGGATTTGGTGTTGTATCACCCGCAGCACGGTTACTACGCGAGCGATCGAGTTAATATTGGCGCGAAAGGTGATTTTGTTACTTCGCCTCATATGGGTGCCGATTTTGGCGAATTGTTGGCGGAACAATTTGCTGATATGTGGCAAATTATGGGATGTCCCGTACCTTTTACGTTGGTGGAAATGGGCGCGGGACAGGGAATTTTAGCTGGTGATGTTTTGGTTTATCTGCAACGCCGATATCCCGATTTATTCAATGCTATAGAATACCTGATTGTTGAAAAATCACCTGCGCTTAAAAAAGAACAACAACAGCGATTGCAAGATTTTCCTCTGCGTTGGTGCGAACTTTCAGAAATACCAAGTAACTCGATTGTCGGTTGTTGTTTTTCTAATGAATTAGTCGATGCCTTTCCGGTACATCAGTTTGCGATCGAGCGAGGACAACTGCGAGAAATTTATGTCACAATTCAGGATGGTATTAATTTTATCGAAGTTACGGATGAACCTTCCACAGAGAGATTAAATCAATATTTTGAATTATTAGGAATTGACATAATATCGCGTGTTTATCCTGACGGTTATCGCAGCGAAGTAAACTTAGCTGCTTTGGATTGGTTAAGTGCAATTGCAGATAAACTACAGCGCGGATATCTGCTGACGATTGACTACGGTTATCCTGGCGATCGCTATTATAACCCAGCCCGCAATCAAGGCACCCTACAATGTTACTATCAGCACCGACATCACGACAATCCTTATATAAATATCGGCCAACAAGATATTACCGCCCACGTCAATTTTACCGCTTTGGAAAAATGGGGTGAATTGTGCGGTTTGCAGAAGATTGGTTTTACTCAACAAGCGTTATTTTTGATGGCGTTGGGATTGGGCGATCGCATTGCTTCTCTCTCTTCCAGTAACGCTACCGATGGTAAAGCAATCCTGCAAATTTTGCAGCGTCGCGATGCTTTACACCAAATGATGAACCCAATGGGTTTAGGCGGTTTTGGTGTATTAATTCAATGTAAAGGATTGACAGAAAAAGAAAGATTGCACTCTTTGAAAGGTTTGAGTATGCCATAGATACTCAACTTGTTCAAGAAGTTGAGTATTTCGCTTGCATAAAGACACCAAGTAAGTAAATTAGGTTTGAAGGAGAGCAATTATTCGGGAAGTGCAGTTTCTACATGACTATCCATTTCTAAAACAGTTAATACATATTCTGATTGATTAACCGAATAATTTGTGGATAGATCGAATATTATCCCACCTTTGGCGGCGTTCACATCAATCAAAGTAGGTAATTCACCCTTTTTGTTAAAACTGATAATTTGGTAAAGTCTTTCTCCCGCATTTATTGAAGCGCCCAAAGGCAATCTTTCTTGAATCATACCGCCAGCAGGCGCATAATATTTTTTGTGCTGTGTTTTTTGCGTGAAATTAATTTGATGCGTTTTCGTTTCTGGTAAGGGAAATCCTGGAATGGAGAGTAAACCTTTTTGGGATAAATAATTTTTAATACCCAATACTCCTTGAGAAACTGATTGGGGATTCATCTGCATTCCAGTACCAAGTTCTAGGGTCCAAGATTCCACATCAAATTTGATTTGCTTACCCAAATATGCCAATGTCTCTTCTAGCGCTAACCAAGGCTTCAAAAAAGCTTCGTCGAACGTAATACCATCGTATTCATTTAGCCAAATTGCATAATCTAGCAGAAAAGTTTTGGCGCTTTCTTCTCTACCTTTAAATCCGTAAATGTAATCGATACCTTGATTGCTAGAACTATGTATGTCAATCACATAATTCGCATCTAAACACAATGATTGCAGATGATATCTATATAATTCGTCATAAGGCACGCTGCTAGGTGAGTTGATTTTTTTTAACTGTTCTTCAAAGCTTAACTTTATCCTGTTTAGATAGTTTTGCCTGATAGTAGCTTCGTCAAAGCTTAGTTGAGATTGGGCAAATGTTTCCAAATCTTGACATTCTTTCTCATAATCCCAAAATATCCGGTTCCAGTCTTTGCCATCATAGATGTTGTATCGACCTGTTGAAAAATAGTGAGTACGCTGGTTGGTGCTGAGTGGATTGCAGACAGGGACAAGCAAAATTTCACCAGTTATGTCAGTGCGATCGAGTGTCATCAAAAACTCGATCAGCAGATGAATAACGGCGTTGCCAACTATTTCCGCTCCATGTAAATTGGCTTGAAGGTAGGCTTTTTTACCGGGATTAGCGCCGACGAATTGATATACTTGGAGGTGGAGGCGATCGCCAGAAGCAAGCTGTACCAGAGGAATGGTAGAAATGATGGGAATCATAGAATACTTTTTGCAGTTGAGCTTCAGATATAATTCGGATAAACCTGAGATTATCACTCCAGAGCGGTAATGAGTAGGTCAGGCTTTGTAGGTGGGGAAATACCAATAAAATAATTAAGCGATCGCCACTTCTCTACAAATTACTGCTTGACTAATTAAAGACTGAATCTAGAAGAGATAATATGGGAGAACAAAAACGGATTGGAATTCTGACCAGCGGTGGCGACTGCGCTGGCTTGAATGCTGTGATTCGTGCCGTTGTGTGTCGCGCTGTAGGTACATACAACTGGAAAGTTTTGGGCATTCGTCAAGCTACGCAAGGATTGATGAGCGATCCGCCTCAATTTATACCGCTTGACCTGGATAAGGTTGATAATTTGCTAACGGCGGGCGGTACGGTATTGGGAACGACAAACAAGGGCGACCCATTTGCTTTCCCGATGTCGGATGGAACTGTGCGCGATCGCTCGGAAGATATTATCGCAGGTTACCATCAGCTTGGTTTAGACGCCATCATCGGAATCGGTGGCGACGGCAGTCTGGCTATTTTAAGAAAACTGGCGCTGCAAGGCAATCTCAACCTTGTGGCGATACCCAAAACTATTGATAACGATTTGGGAAGCACAGAAAATTCGATCGGCTTCGATACTGCTGTCAACATTGCCACAGAAGCGCTGGATAGATTGCATTTTACTGCTGCCAGTCACAGTCGCGTGATGATCCTAGAAGTGATGGGGCGCGACGCGGGACACATCGCCATCAGCGCGGGAATTGCCGGAGGTGCGGATGTGATCCTGATTCCGGAAATTCCCTATCAAATTGCCAATATCTGCCAAAAAATTTACGATCGCCAGTCTCAGGATAAGAATTACTCTTTGATAGTAGTGTCGGAGGCTGTTCGCACTGAAGAAGGCGAACCTGTCATGAGTACCAATCGCTTGGGGCAATGTCGATTGGGTGGGATCGGACAATATTTGTCTGATAAAATCTGTGCTTGTAGCAATGCGGAAACGCGAGTCACAGTTTTGGGACACATCCAAAGAGGCGGAACGCCTTCGCCGCTGGATCGATTGACTGCTTCTGCTTTTGGTGTGGCGGCAGTAGATCTGATCGCAGAGGGTAAGTACGATCGCATGGTAAGCTGGCAAAACCGCCAAGTTGTCGATGTGCCGATCGCAGAAGCGATCGCGCAATACCGAGCTGTAGATCTCAACGGTACTCTGGTCAAAACTGCGCGAGGTTTGGGTATTTGTTTGGGAGACTAGGGACTAGGGAAAGTCAAAAGTCAAAAGTCACTCAGTCAAAAGTCAAAAGCAAAAAGAAAAGGGAAAAGGGAAAAGGGAAAAAGGAAAATATTAATTCTTCTGCTCCCCCGCGACCCCGCGACCCCGCGACCCCGCGACCCCTAAGTTCCGGGTAAGTTACGCAAACGATCGTCTAGATGGGTGCGATCGGCCAGTGCGTGCAATAATGGCCCGTGAGAGCCAAATTCAACGATACTGACCGATCCCACGGGACATCCGATGCGATAGCGGAAGCGCCCTACGTCAATTCCCAGGAGGCTGCACAGAATAATGCGGATGGTAGCTTTGTGGGAGACAATTAAAACATTGCCGTTGTTGTAGCGCTGTTTGATTTCTTCAATTACTTCCAGGGAACGGTGCGCGATCGCTACAGCAGGTTCCCCTTCAGTCGGTGGATACCAAGCGGGATCTGCTGTCCAACGGATGTAGTCGTCGTGGTATTCGCGATCGACTGTTTCCGGCGGTAAACCTTCCCACTTGCCATAATTGATTTCTTTTAATCCATCTCGCAGTTGCATTTCCATTCCGATAGCGTCGCATAGAGGTTGCGCTGTCGCCTTGGTGCGTCCCATCGGACTGGAGTAAATAGCTTTCCAGGGTAACAAACGGTAGAAGGTGGCAAAAGCCTTTGCCATTTCATCGCCGTCTGGCGTTAATTCTGGGTCAATCGAACCGCAGAAGAAGTTTTGCCGACTGCATCCCGTTTGTCCGTGGCGCAGGAAATAAAGCTTTAGACTCACAGTAGTTTTCTCTCGCTGGTGTCCATTGAAATTTTAGTCTCATCACCGATAGTGCGATCGCATCAGCGGAACCTGCAATGCCTGGAAAATGTGTTATTAGTGTTTTTTATTTCTATCTAATGCAAACATTTGATAAAAATTTGACAAATATTCAAATTTCAAATAAAATATTATTGCCCATTAATACAACAGGCAAAAACATGAACATTAAACGTGCGCTCGAAACCATTTTTCTCGGAGCAGGACTGGCAATATTGTCAGGAAGGCTCTCCCGTTGTTGTGGTGATAATAACAACTTATTTAATCGTAGGGTGGGTTAGGCACGGGCGATAATTTCAAAACTTTCAAGCAATAATTAAGTTCCCGTGCCGTAACCCACCATCCCAGCTATCTGTAACATATACAAACATTTTCCACCATCAACCCTAAAGACCCGTTTCATATATATTTTAGCGATCGCACCTCCCAGCCCAATAGTATCTAAATGAGGAAGATGAGCGGTGCTTGAAGCTTTTCAAATAAAAGAACTATTGCCCTGTAATATCCGCACAAAGGATACAACATCTAACTCTACTTTGAAGATTGCTAGTTTTCCTACTTTTCCTACCTGAGAGAAGCGTTATTATATTTAATTAATAAACTGACGACATTTTTGGTGAAGTCGAAATCCGATATAACCGCTCGAAAAAAGTGTTCAAGCCTCCAATTTAAAGGGTAATCATCAAAAAAAATTGACGAATTTCAAGCTTTGTTATTTTTAAGCCCAGCCAATCCAAAATCGGAAAGACAAAATCCACTTATCGGGTGACCTTATGGATGTTAAGTCGCAAAAGCCAGAGTACAAAAAAATTAAAAACACTGAATATGAGTTGCTTTCAGACAAGTGTATCCATCAATTAGTAGAAGAGCAGGTAGTAAGAACACCGGATGCGGTAGCAGTAGTATTTGAGGATCGGCAACTTACCTATGCTGAGTTGAATTCCCGTGCTAATCAACTAGCGAAGTATCTGCAATGCCAGGGAGTAGAACCAGAGGTACTGGTAGGCATTTGTATGGAGCGATCGCTAGACCTAGTTGTGGGACTTTTGGCAATCCTCAAAGCAGGCGGTGCTTATGTTCCATTAGATCCTGCTTATCCGCCAGAACGATTAGGGTTTATGGTGGAAGACGCCAAACTGTTAATAATCTTAACCCAGGATAAATTGGCATCGGAACGACTTGATTGTGGTCAAATCAAGTCATCTCATTCTAACGCATCGAAGAACGGATAGCCGAAGAAAAGAAACTGACGATCGATCCAGCTTTTTTCATCGCCCTTCGGCAACATCTCCCCCAAATTAGCCATGTGGAAATTCAAATCAAACGGGGACGCTATCAAAATGAGTTGACTCGATATCGTTACGATGTGGTTCTCCATCTGGGTAAAAAGACTTCTTTGGCGATCGCAAATCCCTTAGATTTAGATTGGCAGCAGGATAATTTAACATTGACTGCTATCCGAGAGCGAATCAAAGAAACCAATCCAGAAAGATTGAGAATCAAGCGAATTCCTAATGCACGGATGTGGGGAGATATTAAAGCGATCGAATTGCTGTCTGGCGCTCATTTTCGCCAAACTGTAGGTGAGTTGCGTTCGGCAATCGAGCTAGCAGGAATAGAACCAGAAGATTGGTGGTCTTTGCAATCCGAAATCCCTTATAAAATCTACATTACTTGGTCGGGAGATGGTGCTAACGGCTGCTATGACGCAATCTTGGTGCGAGAAGGAATAGAAACAACCGTAAACGAGGTTATTCCTGCCATAAATACACAACCAAACCTCAAACCTTGGTATGCTTACGCCAATAACCCGATGCAAAGCAAGGAAGCTCTGGTACCAAAACTGCGGAACTTCCTCAAACAGAAGTTACCAGAATATATGATTCCCTCGGCTTTTGTGTTTCTAGATACTTTCCCCCTCACTCCTAATGGTAAGGTAGACAGGCGATCGCTTCCAGCACCCACTCAAGATAGACCCATTTTGGCGCAAGAGTTTGTCGCACCCCGTACCCCTGTCGAGAAACAGTTGGCTGATATCTGGGTGCAAGTGCTAAACGTGCATCCCATTGGCATTCGGGACAATTTCTTTGAGTTGGGAGGACATTCTTTACTGATAATGCAGTTACTTTCCCAATTGAAAGACACTTTTGGAGTCAATTTACCCCTGCATTCCCTATTAAAAAACCCGACGATTGTTGGGATTGCGGAAGCGATCGAAACATTTCGTCACTCAGAAGTAGCTCTTTTAGAAGGAATAAATGTCAAAGATTTACAACAAGAAGCAATTCTAGAATCGAGTATTTGCCCTCTTTCTAACTCCACTCCACTTATAACTGAACCAGATGCAATCTTTTTGACGGGGGCAACTGGATTTTTAGGAGCCTTTTTACTCGATGAACTCCTTCACCAAACCGCAGCCACAATTTATTGCTTAGTTCGTAACTGCAATACAAGCGACGAAGGCAAACATAAAATCCAAAAAAACCTCAAACGTTATTCACTGGAAAATCAAAGTTTCAATTCTCGAATTATTCCTATAATTGGTGATTTATCACAGCCGCTTTTGGGACTGGAGGAACAGCATTTTTACTATCTAGCCAGTGAAATCGATCTCATCTATCACGCTGGTGCTGATGTGAATCTACTTTATCCCTATCCCGCCTTACGAGCTACCAACGTGCAAGGAACTCAGGAAATATTGAGATTAGCCACTCAAATTAAACTCAAACCCGTACATTACGTCTCTTCGCTAGGAGTGTTTGAATCGACAGGATATTCTGGAAAGAAGAGAAAAATTGAAGAACAAGATAGCCTGGATGATTGCGAAGTTGTTTATGGTGGTTACTGTCAAAGTAAATGGGTGGTTGAAAAAATGCTGGAAACTGCTAAATCGCGAGGAATTCCAGTTATTATTTATCGCCCAGGAATGATTAGCGCACATAGTCAAACTGGTGTATTTAACACTCAGGATATGCTATGTCGCCTAATCGAACAGTTTATCGAACAAGGTAGTGCGCCCGACTTGGATATCACAATAGATATGACTCCTGTCGATTATGTTAGCAGAGCAATTGTTTATTTATCGAAGCAGAAAGAATTGTTGGGGCAAGTTTTTCATTTAGTTCATCCTCAGCCTTTACATTTGAGTAATTTCGTCAAGGAAATTTGCGCTCTTGGTTACGCGATCGAACTAATAGAATACAGCCAGTGGCAATCGCAATTGAGAAAAGTCGCAATGAATTCCCAACAGACAGGTTTGGGAGTTATGTTGCCTCTCTTTACCGAACAAATCCCCAACAGTTTGCTAACTTATCTAGAAATGACTTCAATGGCGATGTTATTTGACTGCAAAAATACTTTAGAAGGACTGAATCATACATCTATCTCTTGTCCGCCAGTAGATAGCCAATTGATTGCCACTTTCTTTTCATATTTGACTGATAATAGTTTTTTAACCCCATCGGCTTTTCTCAAACAAACATGAATCTATGAAACTGAAAGCCTGTCTAGACGAATATTTCCCCAAGATCGAGTGTTATCGTTTGAAATGGACGGCTTCAGGCTGGATCGGCAGAGCCGTCCCACCTTGAATTTTGCATTCTGAACTGCTATTGTCATAGAAAAGCAGTTCAAAACAAAACAAACTCTAAAAACACACTACAAAAACACTTACACAATGAGCAGTTGGATATATATAATATTGGCAATCATTCTAGAAGTAATCGGCACGAGTTGCATGAAATTATCAGAAGGATTTTCTAAAATATTGCCTTCTGTTTTGATGTTTGTCTTTTATGGTTTATGTCTTATTATATTGACGCTTGCCATCAAAAAAATTGAGTTGGGTGTCGTGTATGCGGTTTGGTCTGGTTTGGGAACAGCCTTGATCGCAACCATAGGAATTTTTTTGCTCAATGAGTCGGCCAGTCCCTTAAAAATAGGAGCTATTTTACTAATAATAATTGGAGTGGTTATCCTGAAATTGAATCCAGAACCAGTCGCTGTTGGAGAAGCAGGAATGGGAGTGGGTGAAAGCGGCATGAATGTTAAGATTGAAGCTACAGAGCCTGTCAAAATAGAAGAGCCACTTCCGCCAATTCAAGATACTTCTCTTTTAATCCCACAGGTACCCATAAAATCCCCAGAGCTAGAAAATTTATAAAAGCATTGCCATTTTAGATATAACTTTTGGATTGGGAGATGAGCAAAGAAAAATTTCTGACAGGTCGTGTCGCTATGGTAACGGGCGGAGCCTCTGGTATGGGCAGGGCGATGGCTCTCGCCTTTGCTGAAGGTGGGGCTGATGTGGCGATCGGCTCTCGTTCTGCTAGCACGAGTCCATGCAAAGCGGAAATTGAAGCACGGGGAGTTAGGGCGCTGGCGATCGACCTTGATGTGACATCTACTGACTCGGTGCAAGCTTTCTACGATGCTGTAGTAGAAAACTTCGGTAAAGTAGATATCCTAGCCAATTCTGCGGGAATCGGTCTAGAACAGACAATATGCGGACATCCCGACGAGCTATGGCATCAAGTCATCGATATTAACCTCAATGGTGTCTATCGCACCATAAAGCTTTGTCTGCCGGGAATGATTTCGCGCCGATGGGGTCGGATTATCAATATTGCCTCCACTGCTGCCTCAGTCGGTTCTGCCACGAATCCTGCCTATTGTACTTCCAAAGCGGCAGTTGTAGCTTTAACCCGCTGTGTGGCCTTGGAAGGTGCCGCTCACGGCGTTTCCTGTAATGCGATCAGTCCGGGTTGGGTTGAAACCGACTTGGGGAAAAACTGGATGGCAGAACTGGCCCAAAGCAGTGGCCAGAGTTTAGAAGATTACATTAGTGCCACAAAACAGGCTAATCCTCAGAAGAGGATGATTCAGCCTCAAGAGATCGGCGCATTAGCACTATTTCTCTGTCGCGATGAAGCTTTTGGAATTACGATGCAAGACATTACCGTATCGGCGGGTTCGCTTTGGTAGAAATGCGAGAGCGATCGCGTGTAAAATAAAAAATCCTAATCAAAATTTACCACTTCAGAAACGCCGCCTCACTACCTTGCTCTCGACGTATTTTCCCATCTTTCTCAAACCAGGCAATGATTTGTGGAGTTGTCAAATCTTCAACAGTAACGCCGTACTCTTGGGCAATATGTTTCAACAACTTTAAAGATGAAATAGTTAATCTCGTTAAAAATTTCTCGTGAGAAGCTAAGAGAGCAGCATCAACGTTGGCTGATTCTTCTAGAGTTAAAAATTGAGTTCCGGGTTGTTGTGGTGCGTTCATATAATTTTTTAAATTTTAGTTTTTTTTGTAATTAGATAACCGCAGCGATGCTCTCCATTAATGAGCCAGTGGGTGCGCTCTACCGTACAATCCGGGAAAATATTGACAAACATATCTAATTCGTGGCTGCAAACACTGGGGAAAGATTCGGCAACATCGGAAATGGCGCAATGATGCTCGATGAACATGAACTGAAAACAATTGCCGTTTTTGGCACCATCAGTTTCTATAGGATACCAGTCGGTCATGTAGCCTTCGGCTTTACGTAGTTCCGCTAACTTGAGAATGCGGTCTTGGAGGGAAGCCGTACCGACGCGATCGCGATATTCGAGTGCCTTGCGCTCCCATTGTTTGTGTAGTATTAGATCTACCTGCTCGTGACCGAGGGTTTCTGCCATTGTATCCAGGAGAGCAACTGCAAATCTACCGTGACTGTTGGGGAAGCGATCGCGTCCCTTGTGACTCAAACGATAGACGTGCTGGGGACGCCCCATGCCCACCTGTACCGATTGATACTCGATCAGCTCTTCTGCTTCCAAATCCTTGAGATGGCGGCGAATTGCTTGCGGGCTGATGTCCAGCGAATCGGCTAACTCCTGTGCCGTTGCTTGACCCCGCTTCATCAAATGTTGCAGGATGTCTTGTTTAGTAGAGGGAGTAGAGGGAGTAGAGGGAGTAGAGGGTTGCTGAGTGGTGGTCATAGCGGCTGGCGATCGGTCAACGACCTAAATTTGACTTTGACAACTTAATTGTTGTTAATGTACTTTAAAATAGAATTGAGCAACAAATTTGTTGTTTAAGTCTATTGTAATGCCTGGGGGCAAGTGTTGGCATCCAACCTCACCGGCGCGATCGCAGCCCACACATCTGCCATCCTTAGAGATTTGTTTAGAACACGAGAGAACACGATAAACATGAGTGCCACCGTCAAAACCTTAGTCAATCAGCCTTACAAATACGGCTTTGTCACCGATATCGAGGCAGACGTTATTCCTCGCGGTCTTAACGAGGATATCATTCGTCTGATCTCAGCCAAGAAAAACGAGCCAGAATTCATGCTGGAGTTTCGCCTCAAAGCATACCGGCAATGGCTGAAGATGGCTGAACCAACCTGGCCCCAAGTAAAATATCCACCAATTAATTATCAAGATATTATCTATTACTCGGCTCCCAAGCAAAAGCCCAAGAAGCTCAACAGCTTGGAGGAAGTAGACCCTGCCTTGTTGGAAACCTTTGAGAAGCTAGGCATTCCCCTATCCGAGCAAAAGCGCCTTTCCAACGTAGCCGTAGACGCCATCTTCGATAGCGTTTCCGTTGCGACTACCTTTAAGGAAAAGTTAGCCAAGGAAGGCGTGATCTTCTGTTCCATCTCGGAAGCTTTGAAAGAATATCCGGAGTTGCTGCAAAAGTACCTTGGCAGCGTAGTGCCGATCGCAGATAATTACTACGCCGCCCTCAACTCAGCCGTCTTCAGCGATGGTTCCTTCGTTTACATACCCAAAAACACTCGCTGTCCGATGGAATTGTCCACCTACTTCCGCATCAACACAGGCGACTCCGGGCAATTCGAGCGGACGCTAATTATAGCAGAAGAAGGCAGTTATGTCAGCTACCTGGAAGGTTGCCACCCAGCAGGCGAACAGGTTTCCACTCCAGACGGATGGGTTAACATCGAGAGCCTGAAGCCTGGTGACACGGTTTACGATCGCGATGGAAAAGTCCAGAAAGTGCGTGCAGCGATGGTGCGACACCACAAAGGCGAAATGATTACTATTCGTCCGGTGTCTCGATACAACGCATTCCGACTGACACCAGAACATCCTGTACTGGCAATTAAGCGTTCTCAAGTGGTGACGAAACGCCAGCCGCGTAACGGCTGGTTGCCAGAAGTCGATACGAAAAAACTGGTTGCAGCCAAACCAGAATGGATAAAAGCGGGAGATTTGGAAAAAGGAGATTTCGTTCTCGTTCCAAAACTGTATGTGCAGGAGAACGAGCAGTTCAGCGATGCAGAAGTGGAACTGTTGGGTTATTACCTGGCTGAAGGCAGCACTTATTACAACCAAGCTAATCGGCAGTATACGAACCAACTGTCATTCGGACTAGCAGAAAAAACTTTAGCCGATCGCGCCCGCCAGTTGGTGGAAACAGTTACCGGACGGAAAGCTTATCTCACCGAACAACCCGATCGCAACGGTTTGGGACTGAGCTTCTACTCCCAGCAATACTCGGATTGGTTTGCACACCACTGCGGTAAAGGGGCGGCTTCCAAAACCCTCAGCCCTGAATTGATGAACTTGGGAACAAGACAAACCAAGATTTTGCTGGATGCTTATTTAGCGGGAGATGGGAATGTGTGCGAACGTAACGGTTCCCAAATGGTTCGCTACTGCACCAGTTCCGAAGCCCTAGCCCAGCAAGTGCAGATGCTTCTCAACCGTCTGGGAGTTCATAGCTGGATTCAAACTCGTCCGGGTGGAGAGGCAAAATTCTCCAACCAGTCAGAACGCACCATCTACCGTCAACCTTCATACCACGTCGGCTACACAGCAGATAAAACTTGGGATATGGTACGGCAAACGGAAACGCATTTCCTAGTACCCATACAAGAAATTACTCGCGAACCGTGGGACGATTTAGTTTTCAACATTGATGTAGCCGAAACTCACAGCTACCTGGTGCGCGGAATTGCCGTCCACAACTGTACCGCGCCCATGTTTGACACCAACCAATTGCACGCAGCGGTAGTAGAATTAGTTGCTTTAGATAACGCCGAAATCAAATATTCTACAGTGCAAAACTGGTACGCTGGCGATGAAAATGGCAAAGGCGGTATCTACAACTTTGTTACCAAACGCGGTTTGTGCCAAGGAGTCAATTCCAAGATTTCTTGGACGCAGGTAGAAACTGGTTCTGCTATTACTTGGAAATATCCCAGTTGCGTGTTAGTTGGCGATAATTCTGTGGGAGAATTCTACTCGGTAGCGCTGACCAATCACAAGCAGCAAGCCGATACAGGAACCAAGATGATCCACGTCGGCAAAAACACTCGCAGCACGATTATTTCCAAAGGTATTTCTGCTGGCAATTCCCAAAATAGTTATCGCGGTTTGGTGAAAATAGGGCCAAAAGCAGAAGGTGCGAGAAACTATTCCCAGTGCGACTCGATGCTGATCGGCGATAATGCCCAAGCGAATACTTTCCCTTACATTCAAGTGCAGAATAACACCGGGAAAGTTGAGCATGAGGCATCTACTTCCAAGATTGGGGAAGACCAATTATTCTACTTCTCGCAACGCGGCATTTCCCAAGAAGATGCTATCTCGATGATGATTAGCGGTTTCTGTAAGGATGTGTTCAATCAATTGCCGATGGAATTTGCTGTGGAAGCTGACAGGTTGTTGAGTTTGAAGTTGGAAGGAAGTGTCGGGTAATTCTTGTGGAGCAGGCATCTTGCCTGCTAGCAATCGAGTCAGAGGCGAGACGCCTGTGCCACAAAATATCCACAAAATATTTTGTAGGGTGGGCATTGCCCACCTTATGTCTGAAATTAAATAACGAACTACGAAGACGCGAAGGTCGCGAAGGAAGAAAAGAGGAAACATGATTGTTGAAAATAGTGAGGTGATTCTGTCAGTTCGCAATCTGACGGCGAATGTTGATGGGAATCAAATTCTGAAGGGTGTGAATTTGGAAATTAAGGCGGGTGAAGTTCATGCCATTATGGGGCCAAATGGTTCCGGTAAGAGTACTTTCTCCAAGGTTTTGGCTGGACATCCCGCTTATGAGGTGACTGGCGGTGAGGTAATTTTTCAGGGACAAAATCTTCTGGAAATGGAACCGGAAGAACGGGCGCGGGGTGGTGTATTTTTGGCTTTTCAATACCCGTTAGAAATTCCGGGAGTGAGTAATTTAGATTTTCTGCGCGTTGCTTATAATTCCCGCCGCAAGAGTCAGGGTTTAGAGGAATTAGATGCGTTTGATTTTGATGAATTAATTCAAGAAAAGCTGGAAGTGGTAAAGATGAATCCGGCTTTTTTGAGTCGCAGTGTCAATGAAGGTTTTTCTGGTGGTGAGAAAAAGCGGAATGAGATTCTGCAAATGGCGCTGCTGGAACCGAAGTTAGCAATTCTGGATGAAACTGATTCTGGTTTGGATATCGACGCGCTGAAAATTGTGGCGAATGGGGTTAACCAATTGGCAAAACCCGATAATGCGACTTTGATGATTACTCACTATCAACGATTGCTAGATTACATTGTGCCGGATTTTGTTCATGTGATGGAAAGCGGCAGAATTATTACTAGCGGAACTAAGGAGTTGGCGCTGGAATTGGAAGCACGCGGTTATGATTGGGTGCGGGAAGAAGAAGCTGAGGTGGCGGCGCGATGAGTAGTCAAGTTTTAACTTCTACAAATAAGGATGCATATCTGGCGGAGTTGTTAGATCGGGTTTATAAATCCACCCCACCCCAATCCTCCCCGCAGGCGGGGAGGGTGATGGAGGAATTGCGCGATCGCGCATCATCTGTCGTCCTCGAACACACTTTCCCCACCACAAGGGATGAGGCGTGGCGCTTTACCGATATTTCGCCTTTGTTGCAGGTGAATTTTCAGCTACCGGAAACGAGTGCAATTCCATCTCTACCTTTATCCGATATTAAACCGCTGATTTTCTCGGAAGCAGCAGACAGTCGGTTGGTTTTTGTCAATGGCATTTATGCGCCTCAACTGTCTTCGGTTGCTAATATCCCAAGTGGTATATTCGTTGGTAATTTAACTCAATTACCTGAAAATTATCTTTCGCGTTTGCCAAATTATTTAGGCAAGCAACAAGGCGCAGTTGAAGTTTTCACCGCCCTCAATACGGCGGGATTGACAGATGCAGCAGTCGTATGGGTGGCTAGAAATCAAATCGTTGAAACGCCTATCCATCTGCTGTTTATCTCTACGCTAAGTCAATCGCCGATCATTTCTCAGCCGCGCTGTTTGGTGGTAGCAGAAACTAACAGTCAAGTAACTTTGATTGAAGATTACTTGACAATTAGTGACTGGTGTGTAAACAATGCTAATCCCTACTTCGTGAATACGGTAACGGAAATTTGGGCTGAAGAAAATGCCCAAGTTAACCACAGTCGCATTCAGCGAGATAGCAAGGTAGCTTTTCACATTGGCAAGACGGCTGTAAGCCAAGCGCGTTACAGTCGCTATACCTGCAATGCGATTAATATGGGTGGGAAAATATCGCGCCATAATTTAGAAATCTGTCAAACTGGCGAACAAACAGAAACCACTCTCAACGGTTTGACGATGATTTCTGGGGAACAGTTGGCGGATACTCACAGTGAGATAATTTTGAATTGTCCTCACAGTTCGACTCGTCAGTTGCAGAAGAATATTGCTAGCGATCGCTCTCATATTGTATTCAATGGTAGAGTTTTTGTCGCTAAAGCCGCGCAACTGACAGATGCGGGACAACTCAACCGCAATTTGCTGCTATCGCCAAAAGCGAGAGTCGATACAAAACCCCAACTGGAAATTATTGCCGATAACGTCAAATGTACGCACGGCGCAACGGTGAGTCAGTTGGATGATGAGGAAATCTTTTATCTGCAAAGTCGCGGTTTAGATAAAGTCAGCGCCTACAATTTGCTGGTTGATGCTTTTGCAGCGGAAATTATTAACTTGATTCCGCTGACTTCCGTGGAAATAATGCTTTCTCAGTGCGTTGCTTGTCGATCGATTTAATAGTGATGGGGGAGTGGGTAAGGCAAAATTGTCTTTTGATTTTTCTTTCCCTCTTCCCCTAGACCCTAGCCCCTAGCCCCTCTTCTCCTATGACTTTTACTCAAGAAAAAACATTAGCCGATCGCGTTCGTGCTGACTTTCCCATTTTACACCAGGAAGTCAACGGCAAACCTTTAGTTTACTTGGACAATGCCGCTACTTCTCAAAAGCCTGTCGCCGTTCTCGACGCGCTGCGAAATTACTACGAACAGTACAATTCTAACGTGCATCGCGGCGTCCACACTCTCAGCGCCAAAGCTACAGATGCTTATGAAGGCGCAAGGGTAAAAATTGCTAAATTTGTCAATGCAGCTTTACCTGAAGAAATTATATACGCCCGCAATGCTTCCGAAGCAATTAACTTGATAGCTTATGCTTGGGGATTGACAAATTTGCAACCGGGTGATGAAGTGATTCTCTCGGTGATGGAACACCACAGCAATTTAGTTCCTTGGCAACTTGTGGCTAAAACTACAGGCGCAGTGCTGAAGTTTGTGGAACTGACACCAAACCAAGAATTCGATTTAGAACAGTTCAAAACACTGGTTTCCGATCAAACAAAACTGGTTTCTACCGTTTACGTTTCCAACACGCTGGGCTGTATTAATCCAGTTAAAGAAATTAGCGAAATCGCTCATCGCTACGGATCGAAAGTATTAATTGATGCTTGCCAAGCAGCGCCGCATATGCCGATCGACGTGCGTGCGATCGATTGCGATTGGCTAGTAGCTTCCGGTCACAAAATGTGCGGGCCAACTGGTATCGGCTTCCTCTACGGTAAGCGAGAAATACTGAAAGCAATGCCTCCGTTTATGGGTGGTGGCGAAATGATTGCCGATGTGTTTTTAGACCATTCTACTTATGCAGATTTACCGCATAAATTTGAAGCCGGAACACCTGCAATTGCAGAAGCAATAGGACTAGGTGCTGCTGTCGATTATCTCAGCAATATTGGCATGGATAAAATTCATGCTTACGAAGCAGAATTGACAGCTTATTTGTTTGAACAATTGCGACAAATTCCCCAAATCCAAACTTATGGCCCACAGCCCGATCGTAACGGCGAAGGTAGAGCTGCACTCGCTGCTTTCACTGCTGGAGAAGTCCACCCCCACGACTTATCTACAATATTAGATCAAGCCGGAATTGCCATTCGCGCCGGACATCACTGCACTCAACCTTTGCACCGTTATATCAAAGCGCAATCTACAGCGAGAGCGAGTTTGTATTTCTACAATACGCGGGAAGAAATTGATGTGTTTATTGCGGCTTTGAAGGAAGCGATCGAGTTTTTTGGTGGTATCTTTGGGTAGAATGATAGGGTGGGCTTTTTGCTCACTCTACCATTTTATTACTCTTCTTAGTAGAGGTAGTAGTAAAATATAATATAGTTGCTTTTTACCTAAAAAAGCAATCTCTAAAAATAGAAGCACCTGGCAGCAAGCCATTATGAGTGAAAACAAAGAATTACAACAATCGGCAGTAAAACCTTATATTCCAGAAGCTGACATATCTAAGACTGACGAAGAAGCATGGTTTTTCAAAAGTATCGGAAAATTACAAGAATTAGAAAATTTACCAGCTAACTGGGATAGTTATGGTGCTAATCCACCAAACTCAATAGCTCTCTTCTGGGGAAGAGAATCCCTCACAGTTTTATTTGAGATGAATTTTCCCCCTACTCAAATTACACCCTCGGTAGAGGAAGGTGTAGGAATTTGCTTTATAAGGGGTAAAAAATATGCCGATCTTGAGTGTTTCAACACAGGCGAAATTTTAGCTGTAATCTCTGATGGTCAAGGTAATCCGAATGTATGGGAAGTAAATCCTAACCGAGAAGAAATTAAAATTTCACTAGAAAGAATCCGTGTCTACCTCCAATCCTGATCGCCCAGAAAGAATGTACCGCGCTGGTCGCCCAGTCGATCCAGATTTCTCACCAGAGGAAAAACTTTACTTCCGCTATAAAGAAATGGAAATAGTAGAAGGGCGTGTAATGCCAACAGGAATTCGATTTCCAGATTTTTCTGTAAATCGCTCAAAGTATAGCGAACCTGAAGATGTATTAATCCCCAGCTATGGAGAGTATGGCATTTTGACATTCAAGGTAAAAGATATTCCAGCACCAGAAAGAACAAATGAAACCACATTGTACGAGTGGAAAGCAGTACACGAACCTACTGAAGACAACTATTCTCATTCTGAAGTTCAAACATTTAAAAATGGAATGTATACAAAAAAGCTAGATGTACCCAAAACTCTGAAAAAGAAATTTAGAGTGATTCTCAGTGAGAGAATGTCTGTTATCCATGAACCGAGCAAAAGTAATTCCGAAGGTAATACTACTTCCAACTGACAGGAACCTTGTTCACGTTAGTTGCTGTTGGAAATCAGAACGGCTATGAAAATTTACTACTAAAATTAGGAGGATCAATCCAAAGGTGGCTATAAATATCGAGGCTGTTAAAAAAGCGATCGCTATTCCCGACTTTAACCAAACAAAGCTCCTTGAAATTGCTCTGACTCATTCTTCGTACATCTACGATAACCCCAGCCTGAATCGGCAACAACAAGACTTACAGGAGCGCGAGTACAGACGGCTAGCAATACTAGGCGACTCCATTCTTGGTGCTGTTGTCATCGACTACTTACATAAAAAATTCCCGAATTTTAGTCAATTTACGCTAACTGAATGCAAAAGTAAACTTGTAAGCCGAGAGAATGCTTATGAATTTGCACGAAAATTGAATTTAAGGCAGTTATGTTTGCTTGGCAGAAGCGAGAACGGCAAAGATGAAAGTGAGCAGAAGGATCTCTTTGGTGAGATGTTCGAGGCTTTGTTGGGTGCAATTTACCTGAACTTTGACCGGGATTTTTCTCCTACCCGTGACTGGCTTGTTAAGCACTTAATTGCTAATGCTGTAGACGCGCTATTGACAGATAATTCTATAGTAGAACAACAATTGCCAGCAGACAGTTTATTGGCAGTTAGTAATATGAATGCTGACGAAGCCACTCAAGTATTGTGGCAGATGAAAGGAGAGATTGATTCCTTAGTTAATGATAATGAGGAATTTCAGAAACTTCTTACCTGGGTAAAACAGAAATCTCTGCCAGTTGATTCTTCTTACAAACCAAGAAAAGTTAGAGCTTTTTACCTTGCCTTAATCCGTATTCTTGGTAGTGCTTTTGCTCGTAACTTTGACCCTACTCGTGGAGGTTCTCAAGCTCGTCAGTTTGCGACTAACTTTAGTCGTGCTAATGATATTGCTAATGATATTGCTCTTGACCTTGCCTTTAAAGCTAATCCCCATCTCTCTCCCGCAAATGTTCTTGCATCTATCTCTGTTATTAACTTTGAACCTGAACTGAAACAAGCGCTGCAAAAGTTACAAGCTGAAATGCCAGATCCGAAGGAAGAAAAAGAAAGTTTTGACACTTGGCGAAAAGCTAACGGTGAAAATTGGCTTAAGGAATTAAGATTAGCGATCGGTCACAATTTGCAGTTCAGCGATAAGCAAAAAGATTTGCTTAAACAGTATTATGATGCTAATAAGCTGCTACTGGAGTGTATCGGTGCTGCTAATGTTACCTCCGAAGTAAAAGAGGAAATTTTGGAAAGTTTGTTTTTGCCTAAATAATCTTAATTAAGAATCAAAAAGCGCTCAAATTTTGAGGTAATACTTTTGAAGAATAAAGCAGGGTTGGCAATACCGACCCTGCTTTCTACTTTTTTGACAAAGTTTAATACAAAATTTAATACTGTTTAAATATATTATCCGATCTAATTCTCTTACACTGTTGCCTTTGATTCATATCTAAAATTGGGGAAAATTAAACTGACCATCGAATGATGCCAGGATGAAATTCTTTTCTTTTGGGTAAAAGAAAGCGGTTCCTTGACCCTAAAAGGTTTTTTCCTAATCAAGGACGCTGAAGTGTGACTATTACTTCGACGCTCTTTTTGGAGGAGAAAACAGCTTATTCTAACAAGTTAGTTTAGTCAATTCTAACAAGTCAGGTCAGGTCAGTCAAAACCTAAAGACTTTCCGTAGTCCCTAACTACGCCCTAGTCACTGGGTTTGGTCAGTTTAATTGTCTATTTGAATAATAACAACCTCTCAGCCGATTGTCAACTACCAGCGATAAATTTTTTATTAGTATTAGTTTGTGGTTCATTTGCGGTTAAAAGGAAAGCGCGATCGCCAAGCAAAGCATAACAGCAGACAATCACAATTAAACCACCAAACAGAAGGAGGCAATAATGTTTGTTTCAAATCTATCAATAGAAAACTGGGTTAGCAACAGAGATGAAGGTGAATTTCTCGAAAATCCTACTTGGAATCAAATAGAATCTGCCATCCGTGACTTAAACGGTAAAAGCAAAACTCTAGTCACATTAGGCAATGATGACGAGTCTTATATGGCTATTGGTAGTGGTGAATCCGGAAAATATATCGTTAATGTAACTTTCGATAACATCAGTTTTACTAACTTAGTAGATTTATCAAAACCAGATGAAATAGAAAAGCTGGTTGTTGGTGGACAAGAGGGAAATTACCAGGCTAAGATGTGTGTTGATTTACAGAAAGTTTTGCTTGCTGCTAAAACATTTGCCGAATTAGGACAACTTGAGTCGTCACTTTCTTGGGAAGAAGATAAATCATTGGTAGTGCTTTAATGAAGTGCGTTAGCGAAGCGGCGCGATCGCTCTTTCTTCATCTGCGTTTATCTGCGTCCATCTGTCTTCATCTGCGGTGAAAAGAAAAGAGCGATCGCCTTCTCCACACCAATTCAGTTAAAATAGTTGAAACACTAGCAGACATCTAGCCATGTCAGAAGTTATCATCCCACAGCAGACAGAGAAAATAACACAGCATCCCTTAGAAACTGTGCTTAAAGACTTAGAATACCTAGTTAAAACTTTGGAAATGGAAATAGAGGTAGCGCCAAGCGATCGCAAAGCGCATCAAGACTTATTGCGACGCATCCACCGAGTTTCTTTATCAGCACTCCAAACACCCGATGAAGCTTGGCCTAACATTGTATATCCTGACGCTCCCACTCAAGCCGTTACCATTGTCGAAGATGATGAGGAATTCGATCCGGAAATTAAAGCATTGAAGGAACAAGGATGGCAAATTATGACTGTCAGCCAGTTCAAGAAAAATGTGCAAGACATCGCTACACAAAACTTCCGTTCCAGCCACTATTCAATTGCATAAGGAGTCGAATTAACTGCTAAATCTAAATATATTTTCCAAATTCATCCCCTGGTTATCACTGAAGACTTACCAGCACTCCCATCAGAACTGATAACAGCTTTTAGCGATGAATATCGTCCTATCCTATCTGCCGATCCTTACGGTTGTAAGGGTTTCCCAAATCACGATTTAAGAGGACGTTTAGAGGACTTCCGTACCTTAGACATTGACTTTGGCGGAATTTCCTATCGGCTAGTGTATCGCGTTTACGAATCACCAGCGCCTAAACGGGTGTATGTGGTAAGCTTTGCCGAACACGATCCAGCTTACGACCTGGCAAAAGAACGAATGGGTAGAGCAAAATAGAAAGGTTATCAAGTGTGCTTCGCCCTTTTTTCATCTGCGTTTATCTGCGTGTATCTGCGGTAAAAAGAAAAGCGCGATCGCACTCCTAAAAACCATAAAATAAGCCCACACAGCCGAGCTTAATTTTTTATATTTTCTATCTAAAGATAGATGCCATAAATATTATCACCACAGGCTGATTAAACTGAGCTATTAACTTGAGAAAATTTCTATAGAAGTGGCCTGTCGGCGTCAAAAAGTAAAGGTAGGGTAATGATTAAATCTTGGATGGTAATTGCGGCGGTAGGCTTATTAATTGCGCTGGGGAGCAACTTGTTTACTCCTAGCGATGTTAAGTGGTTCAAACGCTTACAGCGTCCCCAATGGCTAACATTTGAATTTGCTATCCCTTTGATTTGGACATTTATTTTTATTTGCGGTGGCTGGTCAGCTTATATTGTGTGGGAAAAAAACCCTGGAACTGCTAGAACTTGGTGGCTGATGGCCTTTTATATTCTGGTGGAGATTGCGATCGTAGCCTACACCCCGGTTATGTTTAGGCTTCGCAGTCTCAAAGTAGGCACTATTATTGGTGCTATTGGTTCGATTTTGGGTGTAATTTTAGCAATAACAGTCTCGACTGTTTCTGGCTGGGCAGCTTTGTTGCTTCTTCCCTACGCGATTTGGAGTCCGATCGGAACTTACACCACTTGGGAGATGATTCGCCTCAATCCTCAAGACGAGTAGCGGCGAAATATTTAATTGCTGCCAGACCCCGAAACAGGTATCTGCGAAGCCGAAGTAATTATTAGTGAGCTTGATTAACGGCGATCGGAGTTGGCGGTGTTGGTTCGGGTTCTGTGACTATGGCTTTGCCCAGCAAAACCTCAGAATATTTTTGGGCAATAATGTCCAGTGTAAAGTTTGATTTGAGGTAGGAACGACCCGCCTTACCCATGCGATCGGCTAATTGGCTATCGCTAACCAAACGGCGAATAAAATTAGCCAAACCGATCGCGTCGTTATTCCGGAAAGAAGCACCGCACTTCGCTTCTTCAACCAGCTGGCGTAAATAGGAACGTTCCTCACAAATTACTCCCACCGGACGCCCAGCCGCTAAAATACCGTAAAGTTTGCTGGGAGCAACCAATCCCTCCATTCCCGGACTGACGGTAACTAAAGATAAATCACAGGCAGTCAGGGAGTAGGGAAGGTTCTCCTTGTGCTGGTAAGGCAAAAACAAACAATTGGTCAAACCCAGCTCGCTGATTCTATCCTCACAAGCTTGACGCTTAGCGCCATCTCCTATAAAGACAAATTGGATGGGTTCGTTTTGTAGAAGTTCCGCCACTTCCACAATTGTCTCCATATCGTGACAGCGCCCCATGTTACCGGAATAAAGAACCGTAAATTTATCCACCAGCTTGTACTTTTGGGCGAACCAGTTCTCTTGTTTGGGCATCGGAACGATCGCATCGGGATCGGCCCAACTGTGAATAACGGCAACTTTATCTGCGACTTCCGGACACTTGGCGACGATGCGCTGTTTCATAGAGGGGCTGAGGACTATTACCCCTTGGGCGTTTTTCCAAATTTGTTGGTTAATTACATCCCACAGTCGAACTAACCAATGGTGAACGGGGACGACTTGCAGTTCCACCGCCACATCCGGATACAAGTCATACAGCAAACATACATAGGGCAATCCAAACCAAACATTAGCTAAGTAGCCCAAAATAGGTAAGAAAGGCGGTGCAGTGGTGACGAGTAAAACATCACCTCTCCAACAGGTTTTCAGTAAGTGGACTGCCGATCGCACACAGAATAACAGACCGTTGACCGCTTTACCGCGTATTCGTTTGGGCCAAAGCCGAGATGAGCGCGATCGCCTGATCGACATCTTGTCCTTATATTCTTCGCTGGGAGCGCTTTCCTTTTGAAAGGCGTACCCTGGCTGTCCTGTGAAGATGTGGACGTACATACCGTAATGCCTCAACTGCGAGGCTAGCTCTTCAATGAGCTGTCCGGTAGCGGCATAGTCAGGTGGATAAAACTGCGTAATAATAGATAGTTTGACTGAATGCTGCTGTTTGGGAATATTTCCATTCCTTATGGCACCTCGCCGGTGAGTCAAAAACTGGTACAACTTGTGTTCCCCTTGTAGAATTCCCATTTATCATGCCCTAAAGCTTTCGTGAGGTCAAAACAATAGTGACGCAACTAGAGCCATCCCTTCCCCTGGAGCCATTTATTTTTTCATACCCAGCCAAAAGAAGGGGAGACCTGTCTTGAGAAGCCGGATCTTTAGCGTCTCAAACCTCCTTCCCTGAATTAATTTACTTAGATGTCCCCGTTGGATACCCCGTTCCCAGAGTAGGCAAATCGAAAGCTCACTGGGGTGTATCGCTTTCTAGTCAAGCCTTTGGTTTTGGTGAAAGGACTTAAGGCAGTGCAATTGGTTGTAGCACAAGGCGACCGATTGTAGCTGAGATCAGCCCTTTCGGGGTAGTTTTGCAATTCAAAGGCGAAATTTTAATTCTTCAGACAGCGAGCGATCTTGCTGCATTCGGAATTAGGTAGCTTTCTTTTGAGCTTGTTTAGCTCTGACTCTCTTTCCCTCATAGGTTGTGCCTTTGCGGGTAAAGTAGTTTACCTATAAAGTCTACAAAACCCTCACTTATTATTCCGGAGATCCTGGGGAAAAGACTGTATAAATATGGATCGGGGTTGCCAACCCGTATTTTTGCTGTTGTACGTAAACAGATTTGCTGGCTGTACATATCGCCACCGTTACATTACTGACGGAAGCAAATGGCTAAAAGATTCTTTAAGGCACGATCGGTAAAGGAGGAGGCTTCTTAGGTAAGCAGGTTGTTAACTGGCGACCTACACAAAGTCGATCGAACAGTTTTTGCGCGATCGCTTGATGCGCTGGTACTGTCAGATGTACCCAATCTCGAAAGTAAGTTTCTACAGTTCCAGGTGGTAAAGTTGACCAAGCCGCATGAGCGTCAATCATAGGAACTCGTAAACTTTTTAGCAACCGTAAAAACTCGGATTTATACTTGGGCTGTTTTGGTTTTGGCAGTAAATCATCATAATTCGGGGTAAATAAAACAAATACTGGTATCTTTTGTGTGCGAACCAGCATCACTATCTGTTTTAAACTTTGCATATTCTCTTGGAACTGCCGATCGGGATCGTTAGAAGTGGGAGGCGGAAGTTCTCCCGGCAAAGAACCCAGCTTTAACCGAAAGGCTAAGTTCGGCCAAGCGTAGCGCGTCCAAGCTTCCTGAATTGCCAGCAGCGGCGGATGAGTGGGAAAAGAGGGATGATGGCCGACGATCGCACTATTACTGGTAGGCTGAGTTAAATCGTGAGTACCTATTTGCAGGATGACGGCATCTGCGTTAAAAGTACCGAATTCCCGCAGATATCCAAGTTGATTGCCTATTCCCCAAGAACCGGATGAAGCGTTGAGAACTTCTGCCGGATGTCCGGATGCAGATAATTTTGCTTCAAAAAGTTCTGTAATAATTTGATTTTGATCTGTGGGATTGCCGCCATTAAGAACCGAGTCGCCAGTCATTAATATTCTCAGTTTTCCCGGAGTTTTTTTTGGCGTAATCGGTTCGGAACGCTGAGAATATTGGTTGTACTGAATGTGCTTGCCAAATCGAAATACTTTTTGATTTGGTTTAAATCGATAGCCTGTATCGGGGTCAGTTTGTACTAAAACTGGATTTCCCAAACCCAAAGCCAGCCGCAATGTCACCTCGCTCACGATAAAAATACCAACTAGAGAACCCGGTATCCAGTACTTAGCAGGTATCCTCATCGCCAAACCTCCAATGTATTAGAAAAACTGGCTCCAGTACGACCTGTAAAAATCCAAAGCAACGAACGACAAACATCGCGGAAAATGCGAAGCCAAGATTCGGTCGGTTCGCCGGATGGCACCGAAACGGGTGTAAAGGCGATACCTTGGCTGCCGAAAATGATGGTAGCGATCGCCATCGCTCGCGGTATATGATGGACTGAGGTAATTACGTACAAATGTTGCATATGCCGACTTTTGAAATCGGCAACTAAAGTGGTAAAGTTGGTGACGGTATCTACTGCTCGTCTATCTATATGCAGTCTGCTTTCTGGAATACCGTAGGCGCGAAAAATCTCGTTACTTCTGTAAGTCGGTACGCCAGTAGAAACCCAAATTTCTAATGTAGGATGAGCGAGGGCAAATTCGGCGGTAAAAATTTCTCGCTCTATTCCTCCGCCCAATGTGAATATAGCTTGGGGTTGGGGTGCTTGCAGATGAGCGATCGCCAGTCGCACCGGAATTATGACTAGCAACACCGTCAGGGCGGTGCTTGCTAACAAGAGTAACTTAAATCGCTTCCGTTTGCGATTCAACACACTAGCCAATGTTTATTAACTTTCCACGCTACACACCCAAATTACCGTGCTGTTAAGGAAACTGCCACTCCAGGGAAATGGAGAGAAAATCCGCCGCTCGATTTTGACTTTTTCTTGTAATATTTTCTCTATTTTACGATAATCAAATCCCTTGTGGCCTGTGTAGTCTGACTGCAAAGAGTGAGAAGAAGTAAAACTGTGAGCATCCCATAGAATAGCCGCTGAAAATATCTCTTTTAACTTATATGGTTCGTAACCATAGTTTCCATTTCTATTAGCAAAATAACGTCCCATTTGCTTCAATAAAAGCGATGGCCCAATCTCGATCGGTACAGAAATTACCATTGTGGCTTTTGGTTTGCAATAAATTAAGATTTGCTGCAAAGCTTTTTCAGGATGACCGATATGTTCGAGCGTTTCAGTGCAGAAGATTATATCGCAACTTTGTGGCGGTATTTTTTGCGATAATTCCTCTGGTTTGCAAAATTGAAAGCCAGGTATATCCGCGAATATTTCCTGGCAAGCTGACAGCATATAGGGATCTACATCAACGCCTATTCCCGATTTTACTGTGTTTTGCTCGTATGCTGTTCTGAGCAGCCAACCGTCGCCACATCCGTAATCTAAGGCTCGATCGTATCGAGTGTTGCCAAGAACATTCAAAACGGCGCTAAAGCGTGATTGATGTGCAAAACGAGTCAGGCGATTACCTTTTTGGAGCAGGCGTTGAGAGTAGGACATTTTTTTGAGGGGCTAGTGCATTCCGATCTAAGTTTCCCACAACTACCGCCAAAGATGGGGAGATGGGGAGGGATGCGGAGATTGAGACTTGTATGCGCTCGATATTGCTGAGGAATTAGTCCTTTTTCCCTTTGCGATCGTAAAGAACAGCATGGGCATCTTTCTGCGGTCTCAAAGCACGAGCGAAAGAGCGAACTAAATTGTCTACAGGATAAAGCATTTTGTTGAGCATTTCATTCTTTCTCGCTCGGAAAGATGTGACGTGGTAGTAGTCTGTTCCGTCTGGAGATTCCTCTGTAAAAAAGTACAGATTTATGGATTTGCGGCTATCGCCATCTGGTGTATTGACGCGGCGATAGCCATGCCAAGATTGTTTGTCGGTTGCGAAAATAACCATGCGATTGAAGCTCGGTAAAATTGCTACTGACTCGGACATATCTGGCGACCATAGTTCCAAATGGCCTCCCTTTTCTTCTGTCCAATTTTTGTTCAAATAAAGCAGTAAATTCAACCGACGATACCAAGGATTAACAGGGTGAGAACTGTTATCTAAGTGAACGTTTAAAAAGCTGCCGTTTGCTCCTTGGGCGAGTCCGGCGGCATACAATTGGTTATCTGAAAGTAAGTTGGGTATGCCAGAAATTCGAGAAAGAAGATCGATAAGTCGTTGCGAGTGCAGGTGTTGCAATACGATCTCGCTGAAAATGGGATTGAATTTGTTAATGGCGGGGTCTTGAGCTTTATCTTGACGGAAGTCTTTTAAGACATCCATTTCTTCAATTGTGGGGAAGACGCTAAAAGCTTGGGTGGCAATTTCTTCGGGCAAGAAGTTATCGATAACGAGATGTCTGACGGGTTTTGATTCGGCAAAGCTTTTAGCTAAGTTATCGATTTGAGATTCGATCGAGTTGTAGTTAATCATTTAATTTTCCTCAAAAAACTAATTCATTTTTCTGTTTCTAAAACAGTTGAGCATTTCAGTTTTGAGTTGTCTGGATATGGGGGAATGGGTTGTTGCTGAAGAATGGAAGTATAGACGGTGGCGAGATGGTGGCCGATCTTCTGCCAGGAATAGCGATCGCTCGCCAAGCGCTTGCCATTTTCGCCTAATTTTTGGCGCTTTTCGGGAGCTTCTAGCAATTGGGCGATCGCATTTGCCAAAGGTTCGACTTCTCCCTCTACTACTAACCCAGTCTCAAAGGCAGTAATTTCCTGCGAAATTTGGATATCCGGGGTGACAATTACTGGCAAACCAGATGCTATTGCTTCTCCAACAGCAATACCAAAGTTTTCGGAAAAGGATGGCAAAACAAAGATATCGGCACCTTGCAGCAACAAATCTTTATCTTCACCGATGACAAAACCGGGTATAGAGGTGCGAGTTGCTAAATTTAGCGACGATATCAAGTTGTCCAAATAGCTGAGGTAATCTGGTTCTCCCGAACCCGCTAAGATCAAATGGAAATCACAGTTTCGCTCCGCTAATTGGCTGAGCGATCGCAGCAGCAAATCCGGGCGTTTTTTATAATGAAGGCGAGAAAGATACAGCACTATTGGCGTTTGCGGAGCAATGCCGTAAATTTCGCGTATTTTCTGCTTAGCGGCGGGTCGCAAAATTGGCGGTTCCACACCAAGCGGTAGAACAGCTGTGGGAGTTTCAATGCCAAAGTTGCGGACATCTTCGGCTTCACCGATGGAAGTGCAGTGAATAGCGGCGGCGCGAGCGAGATTTTTTCGCTCGATTAAAAAGCTATAAATTTGCTTTTTAAGGCGACTTTGAGATAACGCCCAAGGAGTAAGTTGACCCATTGCGCGGACGGTGTAAGGAACTTTTTGCCATCTGGCGATCGCACCGGCACAAGTACAAGGATACGAAAAAAGATAGTGGTTGTCTAGAATATCGTAATCTCGAATATGTTCCCAAAGCCAACGAGTCAGTGGTGCGGAAAAGACAAATCCTTTATCTTTTGCTATTTGTACTCCTTTGGCGGGTGGCGAAAATTGCTCAAAAAACCAAACGGGCACTTTCTCGAATTCAATTCGCTGATTTAAGGGTACATCTAGAGGGTAAAGTCCGTCTGGGCCGTTGTCGTTGGTGGTAGCAATTTCGGCGTCAATTCCTTGCTCTCGCAAGCATTTAATTAAATTCAAAACGACTTGGGTTGGCCCTCCCCGACGCGGCGATACGGAAGGAATAATATGCAATACTTTCATTAGCTGACTCCTATGGGAGAATTTTCAATCAACTCTGAGAGAGTTTTTTTATAACGTTCAAAGCCGAAAGTATCGATTACTTTTTGTCGCAATAATTCAGGCTGATACATATGAGGGTGAGGGAAAGTACCCTGTAAAATAGAAATTAAGGTTTCCGTAATTTCTCTTACATTATCGGGAGAAACTAAAGCTCCCAATTCGCCGTGACAAAGGGCGTCGATCGCACCGTCTCGATCGCCTCCCAAGGTAGGTTTTCCGCAAGCTAAGGCTTCTAGGTAAACGATGCCAAATCCTTCGCCTTTGCTGGGCATGGCAAAAACATCACAAAGATTGTAATGGTCGCCAAGTTCGCTATCGGGAATAAATCCGGCTAGGGTAACGCAGTCTTGCAAGTTGAGTTTGGCGATCCACTGTTCGATGCGGGGGCGATCGTCCCCTTTTCCTACTAAAATGTAGCGCAATTTGGGAATATAACGCCGAATTTCCGGTAAAGCTTGAATAATGCGATCGTATCCTTTATATTGTTCGCTTTTGTCTAATCTGGCTACTGTGAGAATCACCGCATCTTCTGGGGTCAATCCATAACGTTCCATCAGATATGGCGGCTTGGGCGCAATTTGAAAACGACTGGCATCAAAGGTGTTAGGCAGGAGAGAAATTTTGAGCGGGTCGAGGTTTTGTTCTTTGAGTAAGCGATCGCGAGTATAACCGCTGACTGAAATAATTCGATCGGCGTTTTGCAAACCTTTTTGCAAGCTTGGACGATCGATATTCCAAGCTTCTACACCGTGAGCGATCGTCCAGTATGGGATATTTGCCAAACGTTTCAACCAGTAGGCAACGGGGGTGAAGTTAAGGTGGGTTAAGATAATTAAATCGGGACGTTGATACAGACCGTATCCTAGAATTTGAGAAGCGAAAGCAAAGGTTCGTAAAGGCAACGGCCACTTGCCTGTAAAGTGAAAGTTAGTACCCTCTAAGAAAGGTACTTCTGGTAGCGATCGAGTATCGTGTTTGAGAAAAACTTCGTAATTTCGATCGGGGTACAAACTTTGGAGCGCCTCTAGGAAGAAAGCCGAATAAACTTGTATTCCCCCCTTAAATTCAAAGATGTTAGGGAAACACAGGTAAATCTTACCTTGTCTAGTAATGTTTGACATCCTGAGTTACTGCAAAGCTAGGGGAAGTACGAGTAGAGTAACAGGGCAGAGACCTTCGTCCCAAGAAACATAAAGAAATGTATCCAACCAAGAGCCTTTTATTTTTGGGCTAGCAAATCGAATGGTGGGGATCGCGCTTAGCAGTACTATCGATAATGCGATCGAACTGCGATCCAATTTTTTTAACATACCAGTAAATCTCTCCTTCCCATCAATTTTTATTAAGTATGAGGTTGGCGATCGCGAGCCACATTTATTGATTATGTTCGCTAATTTTTGCTACTGCCTCAAGTTGCGATCGCTGCTCGATCGACTGCCCAATCATTTCTCCAGTCTATATAGACCAATTAATTGATCTGACAGATTGCATACCCACTGTCGCGGTAGTAGATCTAGAAATGCTTCTAGCAGAAAGCGACCACCTAAAATCCACGCATTGTCATAAAATGGTGTTGCCCCGTATGTGACTGCACCGCGTCCGCGATCGACTATTTTAAAACCTATTTTTTCTAAAGTATTATCCCACTCGCTAATTGTTTTTAACGATACATGGCCGTGCAAGAAGACATTTTCAGTTTCTATATTGACTTTTTGAGATTGATCCTTCATCGCCTGCATTTCCGCTCGCATATTTTCACGGCGTTTCCGATCCCAATACGCACCCTGAAACACATTTGGTTCATTTGGTGTAGTAATAATTAGGTATCCGTTTGGTTTCGTTACCCGCTTGATTTCCTTTATAAATAACTCTGGATCGATCAGATGTTCGATCACTTCAGAGCAATAAATTACATTAACTTCGCTATCTTTAAATGGTAATGTTTTGGTAACGTCACAAGGTATTATATCAACATTATCTACATGATAATATTTCTTTTTAAGATTAGCTACTTCTAATGCAGTAGGCTCAGCTTCCAAACCTATCAAACGCCAACCTGACGAATTTTTTTCTAAAAATTGACGAATTAAAAATAGATCGATGCTTTCGCCGCAGCCAACATCGACAAACAGATAAGGTACTGATTTTTCCGTTTGGTTATGATGCAACAAGTTAAGATTGCGTTTAAGCAATTTTATAACTTCTTGGCGCTTGCGATACCAAAAATAATTTCCTGAAGGTGTCGCACAAATTGGACTTTGTTCGTATTCAAACTTCCCTTTTAAAATTTCAACTAATTTTTCATCAAAATTCATCCTAAGTTTCTCCTTTCTGAACGATTGACAATTATACCAAAGTTTAAAAATTCTTGTATGGGTTTGAGCGCAAACCCGTGCAGCTTGTTCAAGAACCTCCACTATCGCCGGGGCTTAAAACCTCTTTGACTCGGCTTGCCAACTGCTGTCGATATCGAGCCCAGGTTAGTTGTTCGGCTTGGTGTCGAGCGCGTTGTCCCATTTCCGCTAATTCTAAGGTATGGCTGTAACACCACTCTAATTTTTCCTTCAGGGCTTCTACATCGCGAACGGGTACGATGAAACCTTCTTCACCGTCAGCGATGATATCTGAAACGCCCGCGTTTGGGGTAGTAATAACGGGAATACCGCAAGCCATCGCTTCCAACACCACCAGAGGAAGTCCTTCCACAAGTGTGGGCAGAACTAAAACATCGGCACTAGAATAATAGTTGTTTAATGAAGCGTGAGGTACGGATGGAATATAACGAATTTTATTTTGATATTGTGCCAAATAATTATCCGGAAATTCATTAATTCCCACTAGCAATAATTCAGCTTCTGGTAATTTCAATTCTTGCCACGCTTGCAGTAAATAGTGGACGCCTTTGCGCGGGCCGATCCGACCGACAAATAAAGCCCGAAATAATTTGTCTGTTTTGGGTTTGGGATAGAAATAATCGATGGGTGCGCCAAAGGGAATGACGTTAATTTTTTCTGGTTTGACGCCAGCTTCCACTAATGAATTTTGCACAAATGAAGAGGCGACGAAAATGCGATCGGCTAATTGAATTTCCTGTTCTTTCCGCTCGATTTTCCAAGCAGGTTCCCTCGCTGCTTGTAACGCCGAGGCAAACTCTGGAAAACGCTGAGCTTCTTCTGTTTGAATGTCGCGACTTTTGCGATAGAAGAGAATGGGCAGATCGTATAAGCAGAGAATCCCGCGTTGTTTAGCGACTTGAAATGTTGTCGCTGCTCCATCTTCGTAAGCGTAAATAGCATCTAAGTTGTCAAGGTGATGCTGAGCGACGTGGCGATCGATCGAAGCGTAAATCCAATCAACTGTTTCTTGTAAACTAAAACCTAAGCGAGCGTTCAATTTTGTCCGCACGAGAGCAATTCGCATTGCTTCTTGCCAAGGATGCGTCCGCATACAAACACCCTTTGGCGCAATCCACGTCCGCCGCCCTAATTCATCAGCTACTCGGTTTTTAATTGTTTTTGGCAATAAATTTAAGTACCGAGATACCCATCCTTTAGGATTGTAAGCAATTGTGGTAATTATTTCGTCGAGCAGATCGGCTTCCCACAAAGCCAGTGCAGCTTCACGAGAATTCGGATTGCCGATCGGGTGAATCAGGGAGATACGCGGCTTGGGCATTTTGGTTTAACCATTGTAATTGTTCTTGCCAATTCATCACTTGTTCCAACCGAGGTAATAGAAAGATAAAACCGGTGGAAAACCAGTAGTAAGTTGCGAAGGTATGGTGAAAAACAAGCTGCCCGTTGATCCAAATTGCGTGTAAAAGAAAAGCGGTTAGTGCTAACTGACGAAGGAACGGTCTTTTCAATTTCCAGAATACCATAAAAAGAGAAATAATTATACTTACTCTTAACGCATACCATATGATAAAACCGATTACACCTAGCTCTAAAGCTATTCTCCCCATTTCTGCCTCATAACCGACAGGAATAGCTTCGCCAGGGGGTAAATTTAAAGCAAGCCGAAGCGCTGCACCTCCTAAGTGCGTCGCACCGGCACCATAGCCGTCAACTCCTTTTAAATTGATATAGTTAAAAGGCTCAGATAAAGTACCAAAAATGCGATCGTATATATCTCGACCTGCGCTGGTACGATTCAGAAAAGCATCCACGGCTGGGCGAAACCAAATTAGGGAAGCCATAGAAACAACAACAGCTGGTATCAAGAAAGGCTTGAACAAACGGAAAACAGCATAAGGATTGGTGAGAGTTCTAATACCCAGATAGCCCACCAAAATTATCACAGCACTAAAAACTGTGCTGCGAGAGCCAGTCATAAAAGAGTTAACTGTCCATAAAAGCAATTCAGCAATAGTAGCCCACCGCCACCACCTTGACTGCTTAAATGAAAGTAGAGGTAGTAGTAAGCTAAAACACGCTAGTAAATAGGCTGCGTAATTATTAATGTATGAAAATGTTCCTGTTATGCGTACACCTCCAGCTGTTAAGTCGCTATTTATGAATGTGGCAACATCCACCTTTGCCACTTCGCTTTGAACGTATGAGTTAATCGGACTGGATGCCGGACTGAAAAACTGAACAACGCCCAGTATGCCAACCGGTATAAGTAAAAAAAGGTGCGATCGCAAAAATTTGTAAAGCTCTTCTTCTGTGGGAAATAAAACTGGCATCATCCAAATAAAGGGAATATAGAAGAGATAGGTTTTTAATCCAAACAAGCCAATAATGGGCGAACCTAAACTTGGATTAAAAGCCTGCAACAGGCACCATCCTGCCGCCATAAAAATCATGGCATTAACCAAGTTATTTTTAATCGGAAATTTTCTTTCTCCCCCCGCTACATAGTACTTAATGTAAGCTCCTAAAAGGAAAAAATCTTTCAAAAAATAAATTAGTTCGCTAGCTTGCGGTAACACCCATTTTCTCAGCGCACCCTCAATAACTATAAGGAAAAACGCTATCTTTACAGCGCGACGCCAATTGGAAAATGAGAATAAAAATATACTGGCAACGGCTAGCAGAGCAATTAGTAGCTTCACTAAAATAACTCCTCTTTTAAATCATCGACTCAGCAATTGTCATAAGTGATTGGTAGTTTTTCTTTAAAAGACCCAAAGAATAGGCAATTTTAACCGCTCGTTCTTCAGAAAAGGTTGACGCAAGTTTGCCTAAAAGAAAAGGGCCATACAGTTTAGTTTGACGAATAGGACGCCAGCCACAGTGCAGGAGAAGATTAGTAATTGTCTGAAATGTCCAACAATAAAAATGTTGGTCATGATCGGGTTCTATACTGGGGGTTAATTTTACTTCTATGGGAAGAATCAAGATTAATTTACCTGCTGGTTTCACATAGCGGTGAAATTTTTTCAAGTCATCAGATGGAGTAGGAGAGTGTTCGAGAGAATGAGATGACAGTAAAATGTCAAAATGATTCTGCGGAATCTCTTCTACACTACCAAAAGCTTTTTGGCCGCGCTGTCTCAGAAAATTTACGGCAAACTCGGAAAAATCAAAAAATGCCACATTTGGTAAAGCTGCTGAAACTTGTCCTAACCCGCAACCAAAATCCAAAACAGAAAGGTTAACATCGAGATGATTCGCCGAAAAAATTGCCTCTTTCCAATAAAAAGAAAGCAGATTATAGTATTTTTTATCGGCGAATACTCGTCCGTAATGAGAAATATAGTAATCTTTGTCGTAGGCAAAACTTGGTTTATCGTGGGAACTGGTGCTTAGCATTGCACTCTCCTGAAAATGACTGTCTATATATAATAGATGGGAATTGACGGAAGTTAATTTGATTTTTTTGTAATTACTTCTTCATATAATTCAATATATCTTTTAGTAAGTTTTACTTCATCAAAAGCATCTAGTTGAAAAGCAGCGCTTTCAAGTTGTTTTTCAGCTAAAGAGCTATCTTTGATTAGTTTAATCATACATTCATAAAGGCCGCGATCGTCTCCGTTTTTGAATTTCAGTCCCGCCTCTCCTACACACTCTGCGTGTCCGCCGAATTCAGAAACAATCATATTTTTGCCAGCGGCTAAAAGTTCTAATGTTACTCCTCCAAATGGCTCTTCCCAGACTGAAGGAACAACGGCAATATGAGACTTAGCGATAATTTCCACTAATTCCTGACCCGATTTAGAGCCAAAGAAAAACACATTATTTGTCAAGCTTAGCTGTTGGACAAGCTTTTCTAGAGAATGTCTGATATTTCCATCACCTACTATAGCCAGGGTTTTAGTACTATGGATTGGCTCTGAAATCAATAAGTGAAATGCACGGATTAAGTCGGGAACTCCCTTTTCGCTAACCAGACGTCCAACGTAGATAAAATCATATTGGTGATTTTGAATGTTTTTGGCAGCTTTGAACTTATTTAACGAATAAGGTGTATGAGCGACCACTTGATTTTTGCAAGTTTGTCGTTTAGCTACCCAGTTTGAACAAGCTATATTTAAATCTACGTTGTCTGCAATATAGCGCCTAATGTATAACTTAACTGACTCTTTTAAAACATAACTTAAGCCATTTTTTTGCCAATGATAATTTATCGAAGCTAAGGGAGTCATGGGAGCGGGTTCGCCATCCACCCAGCCTAACCCATCAATACAAGAAACTTGGTAGCCATTGTGTGTCCAGATAAAAGGTTTATTGTTTAATTTTGCGAAGGGAAACATGGCTACGCTCGCGCCATTAGAATGTACTAAATCGCATTGTCTGGTCAGTTCAAAACGTTCTTTAAGTTTAGGTTTTCTAATGACTTTATAGATACGCGGCTCTTCATCTGACTTGGCAAGCGTTTCGGTAACAACTAGGCATTCATGCCCCAAACGAACAATATTTTCAGCTAAAGTAGCGCTGATAGTTTCAACACCACCTGTAGACGGCCAAAAAACTGAGGAGTAAAGCAGAATTTTCATTTTTCATGCGGGTTTTTGGGTAATTGCCAGGAAGTTATCGCTGTAACGCAACCCTTTGAGCAGTCCTGCGGAAATGGTTTGCCAATGGAGTGAGGGAAACTTAGGAATACCACCCATATCGGTAAAAATAAATTTGGGTGCAGAAAAGCCAGCTTCCTTGAGGATGCGATCGACATCTTTCCGTAGAAGTGGGGTAATGTGTGCCGGATAGGAAGTATCGCCAAAAAGTACAAAATGTCCTTGTAATAGAAGAGCCAATAAAGATCGCCAACTTTCATTATTGGGTGTACTAAAAATCAGAGTTCCACCGGGACGGAGCAATCGAAACCATTCGCGTGCAACTGCTCTGGGGTTTTCCAAATGCTCGATTACTTCTGCGGAGACGATAATGTCAAATGTTTCGGGAGGGATGTCGGTGGGATAATTTAAATCTCCGGTCAGAAATTTAATAGAATCATCAACTTGGGGAGAATGCTGGATGATATCGATCGCACTAATCGATCGAAAGCGACCTAACGCTTGCAGCCGCCGAGTTAAATTTCCCGTACCCGCACCAAAATCTAAAATATCACCTTTGAGATCGAGCTGTATCAATACCCGTTCAAACGCTGCGTAGACCGGATCGCTACTAATACCGCCACTGGTTTGTGCTGCTAGCTGACGCTGGGTTTCCAGAGATCCATCCATACTTAATTATTTTGGCTCAACAGTTGTGTGGCAAAGGTTTTCGCTTGTAGCGATAAGTTATGGCTTTGATACCAAGTATAGGCATTATCTGCGATCGCCTGCCCTACTTCCAAACTCAGCCTTCCTGTAGGACGATCTGCCAGCCAGTAGTGTTTCCCCGCCTCCAAACCATCCATCTGCAAAGCATTGTAGAAAATGCCGATCGGGATCGTTCCGTGGGCGCTATAGGCAGCAAAAACACCGGATTTAGCCAGATACTGCGTATGGTAGTCAAAAAAGCCAGCTACAGAATTTAATAGGATCGCGCTAATCTCCGCCGCCGTTCTCTTACCCATCACCACTACTGGTATGCCATTAATTTTAGAAAGATCGAGACCCGTAGGTGGCCCCACATCCCATATCTCTTCAATCTCCAACTGTTGGCAAGTCAATTCCAGATTTGATAACGACCTCTGATAAACTCGCAGGCGGTTGCTGGAACTGCCGAAAACCACTAAAGAGCGAGGACGATGTGCTAGGGGGGGGACTTGTTTTGGTTCGCCAATATTGGAAAAGACTGGGATGGCGTGGATTTGAGAATGTTTGCCGGAGCTTAACTGGTGTAAGATTTGGGCATAGCCTTGATGACTGGTGAGACAGCGATCGCTCAGTTTTGCCAAACGAATAGCTAAGTTTTTTTGCACTGGGGACAGCCAAAACGAACTGGCCCATATTGGCCCTGTGGCGTAAAGTTCGTGAAACATCGTCACCAAAGAGCGATTGTTGTTAACTTTTCGCCACTTTTCCAAGGCATTAACTAACCAAAAAGGGCAACCTCTCTTGGCATAGCCATAGCCAACGTAGTGTAGAAGAATCGTAGCCGTTTTCTGACTGTTACTATCCAGCAGCGATAAAAGATTATCGACAGAACGTTCGCTTACCTGGCCGATCGCAAATCGATCGATTTCTTTTGCGCCAGCCCAAGACGGGTTGCCCACAATAAAATGCGTTTCTATGTTAAAATCCTGGCGGAGTTGCTTAGCCACGTTAAGGGCATAATCTCCTACTCCATCGATCGCCGGAGGAAGACCGGGAGTGATGCAAGTAAATTGGGCTGAAGTCGTCATTTTTACTTTCTACTATCGAGCTACCACTAACAAACCATAATTCCTTATTAAGGAATCACTATAAGCTCAAAAGGCTTTCTTGGTAGCGATTTGAAACTGCGGCCTAAAAATTCAACTCTTGGGTAGTTTATGTTCAATTCTGGATATTGCATTGCTAGCCGATGTGTACTCGCGATCCACGTAACATCGGATGGCTTATCTTTTGCTAATAGTTGAGGGGCACCAATTGGTCCCATAAAAGTCAAGTCTATAGAATTTTTAGGCAATTTATAGTCAAACACAAACCTAGCTGCTACTTCATCTATAGCATATTTTCTGTCTGGTTTAGCTAGGACAGTTTCTCTAATTTGTTGGTATTTTGCTTGTGGCAGATATTCTCTTCCTGCCAAAGATATGATATTTAAGCTTTGACTGGACAAATAAATCATCAATGCCATTATAGCTACATATATCCTCTGTTTTGCTCCCCCAATCTTAGAAACTATGCAGACAATTCCAAGCCAAACAAAGAAAAAATTAAACCACAAAGCCAAGCCATAAAGGAACATATTTAAAATCATCCCCGTAGTTAGCCCAATAAATAAAATTTTTAAGTTTACGGGAATGAAATGCCTTTTTTGAAAAACTATTATAGCTATTAATAAAAATAAAATGTAACTGGGTACGTTCAAAACAGGGCCATAGTACTCTGTCATCAACCTAAAAAATAAAATGATTCCCTTAATGCTGCCAGCTTGCCGCCAAGAAGCAGTCAGAAGAAAGTCTGACAAAAAACTCTTAAGTTCAAAATTTATGCAGAGTAAGAAGAGAGTGAAAACTAGCACGGTTGCTGCTAAAAGCGCTAAAACTCTTGTCTGAATATACTTAGTATTAATATTTTTTAGGCCACCTGTAGAGAGCAAATTTATCCCTAAGATAGCTATGCCAAAAGAAAATCCGTAGGCAGAGGTAATCGGTGAAGCGAAAACAGCACTTTCAACAAAGCTAAAACCCAGAAAGTATCGCCACCAGTTATCCCGTGTGAGTAGCCATAGACCTAACCCCAAAAAAGCCATTCCCAGAGCATCTTGGCGGAAGCCTGTACTATAGTAGGGGTTGGGGTTACAGTGCCACGCCGCGAAAAGAACAGTTGCACAAATTGCTGTAAGTCTGGGAAACCCGTAAAATCTTAGCAGCAGCGCACAAGATAAAGAGAATGTGTTGTAGCATAAATACTGGAATAACCGTAAGCTAGCTGTACTAATACCTGCAATTTTTAGCCACCCAGCTAAAGTATAAGAGTGAAAAGGAGGTTGAAAGTAGAATTTACCGCTACTCAATGCGGAGTTCCACACTTCTAAGTACGGGTTGGTAAATTCTCCTCCTTTAGATAAGTTAATCGCTGCTCCTGTAAAGAAAAGATCGTCTATACATGGTAAGGGATATCCCAACAAAAATAGTACAGACCAAATGGCAACAATAGGTATTGCTACTGTCAGGATAAATTTTTTCAAAGAGTAAGTATGCTGTGCAATCATAAGGGGAAAGATTAATTTATTTAACTACGCAAAAACATTACCAACTATATGCTTGTATTCAGAAATCCATTGATAAATATCAGTTAAAGTGGTTTGAGCATTTCTTTGCGGCTTCCATCCGGTAGTTTGCATAATTTTATGGGAGTTTGTCAGATAAATAGGAACATCTCCTGTGCGGTTATCGGCTACTGGGGTAATGGCAATTTGCTGTCCGGTAATTTCTTGGCAAAGCAGAGTAGTTTCATAAAGAGAAAGTGTATTTTCTGTGCCACCTCCCACATTAAAAGTTTGCCCTTTCAGGCGATCCAAATTCTGAATTTGTATATCAATTAAGTCTAATAAATCTGCTATGTGTAGGAAATCTCTCACTTGTTTGCCTGTACCTCCATAACCGATGTATTTGAGCGATCGCCCAAAATAGTGAGCGGCCATCCATAAAGCAAATACACCTTGATCGACCTTACCCATTTGCCAAGGCCCAGTCAGCACACCACAGCGATCGACCACAGTTCTCAGTCCATAAGCATCGGCATATTCAGCGATGAGCAACTCTGATGCCAGTTTAGTAGATCCGTAGAGCGATCGCGCTCCGTCTAAGGGAAATTCTTCTGAAATACCCTGACTCGAAACACCAGGCAAAGACTGCTCATCCAAAAGTTGAAACCTGGTTTCAGTTTCTCTAAATTTTAAAGCATTGAGATGCGCGATCGGATAAACCCGACTCGTAGACAAAAAGATAAAATCTGCCTGAGTCTGCCGTGCCAATTCCAGACAATTAATAGTTCCGACTAAATTTGTTTGCAGTACGTACCCAGGAGAAGTATAGCCAGCTAACACCGATGGCTCAGCAGAACACTCTAATATTAAGTCTGGTTCAAGTGCCACAGGATCGAGGTCTTCTTTATTCCGGACATCACCATGAATAAACTCTATTCCTGCCTGCTTCAGCCTTGGCAAATTTAACTCCGAACCCCGTCGTTTCAGGTTATCTAAAGCAGCAATTTTCCAGTCTGGATAGCGTTGCGCTAACTCCAGCCCCAAAGAGCTACCAACAAAACCCGCTCCTCCTGTAATTAAAACTTTTCTGTTCACTTCCTTGACCTCTTAATTGTTATCGCTCCATTATTTAGAGGGGTTTTGATGCTTTAACAAACATCTGTCCGCCCAAAAACTGCCAAACAAATGGTAACTTCAGATATAAGCTTAAAAGTTTGGGCGAACTGGGTCTACCTTTGGTTGAATAAGGCAAGAACCTGGGAATTAAAACAGCGATCTGAAAACCAATAGCCTCTAGAACCTCTTTGAGCGAAAGATGAGTAATTGGTAATTCGTGGTCAATAAAGTCATAATACTCCTTAACTGAGTACTTGAAGTTTGGCTGTATAATCAAGAGAGAGCCTCCGGGATTTAGGCGATCGAAGCAGAACAATAACACTTTCACCAAATCTTCTTTGCAGCTTAAATGTTCAAAAAAGTTTGATACAAAAATAATATCAAACTGTTCGGTCAGTTCTTCCGCCTTATCAGCCTTCAGAATGTCAACATTAAATATTTTTACCGACCCATCCGCGTATAATTTAGCATCGGGATTTAGGTCGATTAGATATTTTTCTCTTGCTTTCACCTGATTGATGAATTCGCAATAGCCCCCTCCTATATCCAAAACAACTGAATCCGGGTCTATATACTTTTGAATAAATTCTTCTATTAAAGTCTTCCACAAAGCAAATTTTGCTTTCCGCTGTCTGTGGTCAAAGCGACTAGAGTAGAGCTTTTTCAGATATTCTTCTTGCTTCATATGTTAGAAAATAACTCGCCGCCTTAATTTACTTTCATCCCCATCTTTGAGTAGTAATGCTTACGTACATAATCCCCTCTTGAAAGAATTCTTTCCAGAAATATATAGAGGACTATGAATAAGTATCTGCTCCCCATTTCTTTTATTTTTAACTTAGAAACTCCCGTTTTGCGGTTGCGCCATATAATTGGGATTGTTGTGTAAGAATAACCCCTAACTATTGCTTTTAAAGGAATTTCAACCGTCAAATTGAAGTGATGCGATAAAAGTGGATAAACACCCTCTATCACTTCTTTTCTGTACATTTTAAAAGCGTTTGTTGTATCGTTAAATTTTAACCCAAATAATATCTGTATAAATAGATTCGCTAATCGATTTACCATCAATTTATGAGTTGGGTAATCAATTACTTTACCACCTCTAATAAACCGCGAACCAAACACGCACTCATAGCCTTCTTGTAACTTATAATAATAATCTATTATATTTTCTGGATGGTCGGAACTATCCGCCATCACAATGGCAACGACGTCTCCTTGAAAATTCTCTAAACCGCAGCGCACTGCGAAACCAAAGCCATTGGGATAATAGTTGTTGATATAACGCACTTTGCTGTTTTGGTAATTGAGGTGCTGCAATAATTCTTCGGTGCGATCTTTACTATTATCATTAACAACCAAAATTTCGTAAGGAATCCCTTTTTCTTCCAGTAATTCAGTAATAGATTCAACAGTTTCTACAATACATCCTTCTTCGTTGTGAGCGGGAATCACCACTGATAAAACATCGATTTTACAACCATTTTTCAATGGTGAATCCCCTGTTTCTCTGCCACTGTGCCTTGGTAAACCAGAGCTATTTTCCAATGCTGGCGCTAAGCCCTCTGGGTAATATAATTCAGACTCTGATTCTGACTTATCCTGGTATTTTGAGTGTTTTACTTGACTCTTAAATACCAGTTTGTCGCTAATCAAATAGTTGAGGGCTGCATTTATGAATATGCCAACTAAAGTATTTATTTTATAATTGATTCCTACCCAATCCAAGATGGGGAATACAATAAAAATACGAGCTATTATAGCAGCTCCGGCAGACATATGATAAAGAGGAAGTTGCCGCAACCACACTTCTCGAACTGTCCAATTCCCTCCTGGCCAAACCCAAATTCGGTATAAGAAGAAACTAAACAGCAATGACATCTCAATTGAGACTACATTTGCCACATTTCGTAAAACAGGAGTGTCAAATCGCAGCACGTCGATCAAGCAATATATCAGCAACAAATTGAACGTTGCTGCTACACCACCTGCAATAATAAATTTCAATATCCGATTCCGAAGTAGCTTTGATAACATCGCTGTAAATACCCCAAACAACAATGATTGTCAATTCTCAGATCGTTAACTCGATCGACTGTTAAACCCATCGACTGACATTCTGGTTAAATATCTCTTTCAAAATTTCTGTAATACCATAGGTTAGATTCCATTCTGGGTAGTGACTTTTGAATTTATCAATATCGCTTATCCACCAGATATGGTCGCCAATTCGGTTTGATTCTTCATATACCCAGTTCAGCTTCTTTTCGGTAATTGCTTCGCACTCTTTAATCGCTTCTAACATTGAGCAATTACTACACCTACCTCCACCAATGTTGTATACCTCTGCTACGCGGGGATTTTGGTAAAAATGATAAAAAGCGTTGACCAAATCGTAGCTGTGAATATTATCGCGAACCTGCTTGCCTTTATAACCGAAAACTTTGTATGCTGTTCCGGTCATAGTGCATTTCATTAAATAAGAAAGAAAGCCATGTAGCTCAGCACCAGAGTGACTAGGCCCGGTTAAACAGCCGCCTCTAAAACTAGCTGTTTTCATACTAAAATAACGACCGTATTCCTGAACCAATACATCGGCAGCTACTTTAGAAGCTCCAAACAAAGAGTGTTTGCATTGGTCGATACTCATGTTTTCATCAATACCCTTGTTGTAAGGGTGGGTTTCTTCTATCTCCCAACGCAATTCTTTTTCAATCAACGGTAAATAATTTGGCGAATCTCCGTATACTTTGTTGGTGGAACAAAAAATAAATACTGCATCCGGGCAAATTTGACGGGTACTTTCTAGTAATACAAGAGTGCCATTGGCGTTGACTGTAAAGTCAGTGTAAGGATCGCGAGCAGCCCAATCGTGAGATGGTTGAGCGGCTGTGTGAATTATCAAACTAATATCTTTACTGTAGGTTTTAAATAGATTCTCGATCGCTTCTCGATCCCGAATATCTATGGAATGATGGATATATTTTTCCCCATAATCTTGTGAGAGGCGATCGCGGTTCCATTCTGTGGAAGCACCTTTCCCAAAAAACGTCTCCCGCATATTGTTGTCTATGCCGACAACTGTATATCCCTTTTCGCAAAAGAAACGTACTGATTCGGAACCAATCAGCCCAGCTGAACCCGTTACAAGAATTATAGTCATTTTTGCTTTACCTATCTCTTAAAAATAACTTCAATCGACTCAATCCTTTAGCAATTTTTGCTAATTCATAAATTTCTGCCTCCGTAACTGAAAGTAGTAGGCGATTTTACGATCTAGATGTAAACACTCAATTGTACTACATCCATTGCTGTGGTCTGATTATAATAGAGACTGCCCGATTAAACTACAAGTTGCTATAAATTAATTTCGGAGCAACTTGGCGATAATTTCCATAACCTCCGGCGGCGTATAAAGTTCCTGACGATCGCTCTCTTTACCATATATATGGCACATTCGATCGTAACCCCACAATGCCGCGTGCTGTTTAGTCGAAGGAAAACAATCTCCAAGCAAAACAACCGTAGGTATGGAGAAAGCAGCAGCGGCGTGCATCAACATACTGGAGTTGCAGACGACAAAATCAGCAGCAGCTACCAGAGCGAAAGTTTCCCGTAGTGTCAGATCTCCAGCTAAATTCCGCACCTCCTGTGAAATTGCGGCTAATTGTTGACCGGCAGAGCGATCGTGCTTTCCCCCAACGATAATAACTTCTAGATTGTCTCGCAGCGTCAGCATTTTTACCAGAGCTACGTAGTTTTCCAAAGGCCAGCACTTCTCGACAAAACCTCCCCCTGGCCCAATAACGATGCGCTGTAATGGTCGATCTGTTCGATCGCCTTTGGGTGACCACCGATGCTCGCCCGCCTGGAGTTCGCTCTCGCTCAGGAATATTTGCGGTCTGCACTCTGGCAATTGAGTCGCACCCAACAGTTCGGCAAAACGCAGAGCTGCACGACCGACGTTTTGCCACTCATCAAATTGCACGTACTTTTGCGTTGCTGTGTGTCCGCCTGCATATCCCCGTACCCCCAAACGATAGGGGATACCCGCCCTCATCATCAGCAACGAACCAAAATAGCTTCCTAAAATATCAATACCCACATCAAAACGCCGTTTTGTCAACTCCTCACTCTCAGATGAAAAAGCAATATAGTTGACTGCATCCCATAAACTTTGGTTAGGAATCACTTTATTGTTCCAGGGAGCGTTAACTGTCATTACTTCTGAAATATACGGATTTAGCTTCAGAATTTCGACGTTCCACTCGCCTACCCCAGCCACAATCTCAGATTCCGGGAACCGCAGCTTTAAAGCCTCAAAAAGCGGAGTTATTACTAATAGATCGCCAATATCGTTGTTTCGTAAAACAAAAATAGACTTGATTTTTTTCGGTGTATTTTTATGGTTGGTTATCATCTTGCTTACCAACCATACTATTCCATCTGCTACACTTCTTTTCAATGACATAAAACGGAAAAAATATTTTTACATATGTGTTGACCAAAGAATACCTACCGTACTCTGCCAATTTTCTTGGGGAGATATGCGGACGATCCGATGACCCGATCTTTCAATTAACTCTTGTAGCTCTTGAATAGTTTGTTTATCAAACAAATGATACTCCATACAAAAGTTTTGAGTACGTTTGAGTAGTTCGGTATTCTGGAATATTGACCACTCCGACCCCTCACAATCCATCTTCAACAAATCGATTTGACGCCCTTCAGCTACCTCAGAGGCACTTATACAATTGACAGGTAAGTTACCTTCTGCACCGATCTGCCCATTTGTAGAGTCAGATTTCGTATCCAGCATTACCACTCCTGTGCGATCGGTAACCGCATAAGGAAACACTTTTATATTAGTCATCTTTGCATTTTGTTCGAGCCAACTTAATGCTATTGGATTTGGTTCGTAGGCATATATATCAGCATCGGGAAACAGTAAGCTGCAAAGCTTGCTAAACATCCCTACATTCGCACCAATATCTACTATTACTGATGGCTTTAATTGTTTTGACCATTGAAAAATATCATAGCAATCCTGAACAATTACCTCTCCGTAACAAGTTGCCGACCCCAAATCGTTACCAGCAAATACCTGACAAGTTTTGCCGTTCGCTGCAATCCAATAAGGCGGACGAGCCATCGCCATTCTATAGTAGTTAAAGTTGGAGCGCAACAGGAGGTTTTTAAAGTAGTTTATCTTTTTTACGGTCTTCATTGTTACTCCTTTCAGGTGTTTATTAGAATATACAGCTTCGCAACTTTAGCTTTAATTTTTCTGCCAGCGCTTTTTGGCTTTGCCTATAATTTTAGGTAACTTCCACAATAAATCTAGGTTAAAATTCGAGTAGCGTAGCGATGCAAAACTATATCTGACAGCAAGTGCTGGATTAGGTTTAAAGAACAGGTTAAAACAAAGACTAGCATAAAGCTGGCTTTCAATGACATTGATGTTGTCTTGTCGCTTCACAGTAGTTTCATCAGCATAGTGTTTAATTAATGCACCGAGAACGCAACGACTGCGAAAGCCGTGGTAGTAGAGGTAGGCTCCAAACTCTAAGTAGCTAGATCCAAAGGGAAACCATTCCACCATTCTATGTCCTCGGTCAAAAACTTCTCTGGGATAAATTGTAGCGCCATCAGCGATCGCCCAATTATCATCAACATCTGTCACTTCACCAGCCACTCCAGATGGGTATAATTGGCTTGCTGTTTGAGAAATCCCACAATACTCCCCATTGATAAAACCTATTTCTCCAGTTGTCCAGATAGATTTGGGATCGGAGCAAACAGCTACCATACACCGCTCCATATGTCCATCTGGCAAGACGTGATCGTCATCCATCGTGCGAATATGCGTACCCTGACAAGCTAAAGCAGTATAATTTCGATTGGCATAAAGACCGCGACGCGGCCCAATAATATAGCGGCAGTTCCAATGCTTTGCTACTGCTTCTGTTTTGGGTGCTAATTCAGGATCGGAATCATCGGAAACTACTACTTCAAAAGGTTGAATACTTTGCGATCGCAAACTTTTTAAACAACGCTCCAAACTCTCCGGTCTGTTTCGAGTTACTAATGCTACGCTTAAGTTTATTTCAGCCGATTTATGCACCATAAAATTAGAAGATTAGTTAATCCCTGCCTTATTTAATTTTTTTTATAAAAAAAGCCTCTAGCGTATCCCCCATATTTAAATTTTTTACTCCCCATTTCAGCATTTTTTTGACTCCGTAAAATTTATCTTTTTTGGTAGCATGATGTATCGGACAGCAAAATTTAGATATTTCAAATTCATGCTTAGCGAATAACTCAATTAAAGTCTTTTCTGTAAAATGCCAAAAATGTTCTTGAGGATACCATCCTGCCCAATTGACAGACCTGACAAAAACAGAGTTGTATCGCGGTACTGTTACATAAAATATACCATTTGGCTTAAGCACTCTCCAAATTTCATCTAATGTTTCTGGCAAATTGGGTATGTGTTCAAGTACGTGATGAGCTTGTATGACATCAAAGTAGTTAGATGGAAAGTTGCACTCTTCCAGAAGCATATCTCTGATATCTCTACCTAAGCTCTTGCCATAAGCTGCGGCTTTACTTAATAGTTCTATTCCAATAGATTCTTTGACTCCAAATTGTGCAGCCATTTCCACTAGCTTCCCGGTGTAACAACCAATTTCTAGTATCTTTGTGGAGTCGTTTAAATACGGCTTTAATTGGTTAATTCTATAGGCGCTCTCTTCCAGATAATTGATGTAGTCGTCCTCATGTATCTCTACTTCGCTATCTTTATCAACTTCTACAGGTGCTGGGTTTGTCATTACCAATCCACATGACAAGCATTTGAGTGCTTGAAATGGCACGACTTTTCCATTGGCGGTAAAATAAGAATAATTACCTTCAATAACTATATCAAACTTTTCCGAGCCGCAAATACATACAGGATTGCTCATTGTAGATTTATTCCTTTAAATCAATGTTTTTATTTTGGGCTGATAATTCAGCAAATATTTTGGCAATTTGCTGGCAATTCATAATAGCATCAAATTGTTTTTTGGCAATTTCTCTACCTGCTTGACCCATTGATAATCTGAGATTGGGATCGTTAATTAATTTAAGGATCGCTTCTCGCAAGGCTGTGCGATCGCGCGGTTTCACTGTAAACCCATTCACCCCATCCTGGACTAATTCTGGCACTGCCATAACTGTAGTACCAATACAAGGCAAACCTGCTGCCATCGCTTCTGTAAACACTATTCCATACACTTCCTCATGAGTAGGCATAACAAATATATCAGATGCTGTATATAACTTTATAATTTCTGGAGAAAATGCACCAATACCTCGATGGATTCTGACATTCGTTGTACTATTTAAGTTGAAAGAGGCATTCGTAACAATATCAAGTTCGCATATATCGCTGAGAGATTCCATAAAGACTGCCAGGACATCTTCTCCGCCTTTACGTACAAAGTCATTGCCGACAAATAGCAGGCGAGGCTTACTATGAGTAGATTTTTCTTGAGGGCTTATGCCAAAGAAAAGCTCTAAAGGCACACCTGGATGAATGTGAGTAACTTTTGTTGGTGAAATACCATAATCATCAATTACAGAGCGTCGCGCTCGTTCTGACCAAGTAATGATATGGTCTGCTGCTCTAAAACATTGACGCTCAACTTCTACGATCGGTCTACAAGTAATAGGAGATGGAAATGGTCGATCCCTTGAGAGTAAAGCTGCGGTGTTGTCTATTGAAACTACAGAGGGAAACTTTTTTAATAGGGGAGCGGCAAGGTAGGCAATTGCTTGGGTATGAAGGTGAAGAACATCTGGCTGGTAATTTTTTAAAGCGCGTTCTAAACAGCGACGTGCAAAAAATGATGTGGCTAGCTCAGTCCGAAATCTGTGAAAGTCATAATCTACTTTGTGAGCGCCAGGTAGCTGTTTGCTGAGCAACCAGTAAAGCAATCTACCCAAAAAATCTCCCTTGAAGTAATCTGGTAAATGCAATGAGTTAAACTCAATTTCTTGAATATGTTCTTGAAATGTTTTTTCCAATATATTCTGATAAGTAGCGTGCCCCATTATGTAATGATTCAGGCTCAAGACTTTAATTATTTTTTCAGTTTGCATTTCCATAGCTGTTATAAATTTGGTTGATTATCGCTTTTGCCTCCGGCGAAATATTAGTAAACACAATGTAATAATTATTTTCTTCATATCTAATTTTTCTCAAAACTTTGCCATAAATATCTCCAACTATTGTTGTTCGATCCGAGCCGATTAAGAAGCTCATCTTAATATTATCTTCTCGTGCTTTCAGCATAATATCTGAACGCAGTTCAGCACCTTTGGTTGACAGTTTAACTAAGCTTCCTTTGGACGTACTGCCATCCAAATGCTTATCTTTCAGAACGCCATACTGTACGGGTAATTCATCTTTTAGTTTGATAAGTAAATCTTCTTGCTTGGGCAGTTTGAGGTTGTACTTACCACCGATACCTCCTACTTCATAAATGGTGATAGGCTCGTTAAAACCTTTTGGCTGTGCTGGGAAATCCCCATCTACTTGTAGGATGTCACCTATATCTTTAAGGGTATCCTCGGAAATCAAAATTTCGCCCCCCAGTGTGTAAGATTCTATACGAGCAGTTAGGTTGACATGGCTACCGACTACACCATACTTAGCGCGTTTCGATGAACCGATATTTCCTACTACCACTTCACCTGTGTTGATGCCTATACCCATTTCTATTTTGGGCAAGCCCAAGCGATCGTTTTTTTGGTTAACAGTATCCATAGCCAGTTGCATGGCTATGGCGCAAGCAACTGCTCTTTCAGCATCATCTTCTCTCTGTGTTGGGGCTCCAAAAAGAATCAAAATGGCATCGCCGATGAACTCGTCAATGGTTCCCTGGTACTTGACAATCACATCAGCCATATCCCCCAAGTAGATGTTTAACATCGAAACGACTGTTTCCGGTGGCAAACGTTCGGATACGGCGGAGAATCCTCTTAAATCTGACATTAAAATCGTAATTTTACGTCTCTCGCCGCCCAACTTCAATCCTTCGGGCGACTCAAGCAAACTGGCTACTACTTCATCGGTGAGGTAGCGACTAAAAGTGTTGCGAATTTCTCCTGCTGTACGGGCAATATAACCGGTAATGGCGATCGTAGATCCTGCAAAAGCCAGTACTGGAGGAACGACAGGAATCCACCAACCTCGCAGGAATGCCAAGTATGCGATCGACACTATACTTCCGACTGCCAACAGCATACTAGCCGTTCTTCTAATGGAAAATTTGGCAACTCCTCCCTTATATCGGCGTATCCAACTTAAAATAGCACCAACACTGGCAGCAGCAAAAATCCACAGCCACTCCAACCACTCTGGCCAACTTTTGATTAAGGGACGACCTTCTAGTGCGGCGCTCAAAATCGCGCTTGTGAGATTGGCATGAACTTCTACTCCAGAAGTTCGCTTGGGAATGCCGATGATACTGCTGCTGTAAGGAGTGTAGAGGAGATCGTTGAGGCTGTCTGCTGTTGAGCCGATCATCACGATGCGATCGCGCATCAAGTCGGACGGGATGCGATTCTCCAGTACATCCATCAAAGACACGCTCTTGAAAGTGTCAGCCGGCCCGCGAAAGTTTAGCAGAATCTGATATCCTCTGGCATCAGCGCTTACATAGCCGCCATCATTCGCTTCAAAAGGAACAAACACAGTTTGACCCAATTGCAAATTCGCTGGATTTAGCGCCGCACCTTGAGGTTTAATGCCTTTTCTCTCAAGATAAATGAGAGCCAATCTCAGCGCCAAACTCTCTATGGTTTCGTCACGTTTTGAAATGTACAGGAAATGCCGACGGATCTTGCTATCCGTATCCAATGGTATATCGTTAGCCCCAATTTGATTCTTCGCTTGCAGCGCCTGCGGTGGGTCTACAGCAGGGCCACTGGAACCTCCAACCATTTTCTTGATGCCAATCAAGTTGGGTGTGGAATTATACACCTGTACCAATTCTTTATTTCCAGGCTCAACAGGCAAATCGCGATAGATGTCCAAACCAATTGCTATGGGTCGCTGTTGTTTAATTTTATTGAGTAATTTGGCCAATACGTCATCGTGAATTGGCCACTGCTTTAATGTTTTTAGGTCTGTCTCGGTAATGCCGACAATCACAATGCGATCGTCCGGTTGCTCCTGGGGACGCAGGCCAATAAATCGATCGTAAGCTGACCATTCCAACAGCTGCAAAAGTCCGGCAAAGCGCAAAAGTATGATTAATCCAGCCACACTGGGAGCTGTAATAAATACTCCGCGCCATTCCCAAATTTGCCGTTTCAGCTTAGACCACATAAACCTACCACTTTGCTAATCGGTAATTGGCAATCGGCTCGTACAATTGACTTTTGACACTTACCAATCACCTGTTGGCAGTGCAGCAGTCAACCAGGGGCTTTTCGACTACGGGATCTAGTCCGACTGATTTGAGGAGTTTTTGCCACTGACGTGCCAGCGTAGAGTCTTCAGGATTGTCGCGGCGTAGCTCAACTAAGGTGGTGAGCGAGTCCTGCCAAATGCCTGCTGCTGCATATAAGCCGGGTCGATCGCTCGGTGTCGCCTTCTCCAGATCCTTCACCAAAGTTGGGCTGGGTTCGGTTCGCTCGATCCATCCGTCTACAAAAACATTCCCACTTTTATCATCTGGTTTTCCGCCAGGACAAACCATGATCAGATACCAATGATACGATTGATTCACTGCTAAAGGTGCTAACTCGCTCGGTAAAGTAAAACTGATAATACCGGAAGTAGCAGGAATTCTAAAAGTTTTTATCCACAACGTCTTTTCATTGGCATCTCGCAGCTCGAACTGCAATGCCTTTGCCGTGGATTGAGGAATATACCAATATAGTGTCGGATACTCTGCGGTCGTCAATGACAAGTTATTAGAAGGCATCAAAGCTCTCAGAGACTCTGCCGACTCCACGCATTCTCCCCGCGTTGCCCCTCCCGCAGTTGTACTCGGTGCCTGTCGGTTGGGAGGTACATATGTCTGACTGACTACCCAGCTGTTGGGGGATGTTTGGGTTGTGGTGGCTCGATCGTACTGCGCCTCTAACCTCGCTAGCGAAGTTGGAACGATCGCACTTTGTAAACCTACAGCCACCAGCAGGGTGCTGAGAGTTAAGGGTAACTTAATCACATTCATATTAGGTAAAATTGCATCCCACTCATTTGACTTTAAAAGCTAGACTCTGGTTTCACATATTTTGGCTATCTGTTTTTAAAGTTACATCAAACCTAGCTACCAAGCAGAATCTGCAATTTTGTGAAAATTTGTCGGTTTTTCACTATTGACAGGAGCGACCTCACCCCCCCAACCCCCCTCTCCGCCACGGAGAGGGGGAAAGTAATATTTAGGGGGTCGGGACAAATTTTGACTTTTGACTTTTGACTTTTGACTTTTGACTCCCTTTTCTTCAAAGCCAATTTCCCACCAGCACGAAGGGTGCCCAGTAATAGGGATGCTTGTAAGTGGGATTGTTGAGCAGATTTAGCTGAGCGCGGCGGAGAGCTTCGGCTTTACTGATTCCTGCTTGAGATAGCTCTCGGTAGAATTGAGTCATCAACTCGGATGTGGCGGCATCGTTGACCGACCACAAAGAGGCGATCGTACTCCTTGCTCCAGATCGCACCGCCATTCCTGCCAGTCCCAAGGCAGCTCGTTTATCTCCGGTCGCCGTTTGGCAGGCACTCAGAACCAACAACTCGATCGGTTTCGATTCGCCTTTCAATCTTACTTCCAGTAATTCATCAAACTCTTTGACGTTAATTTTATTATCCCAGGTGAGAATAAAAGTTTCCTCAGCATTGGAACTAAACTGACCGTGAGTTGCCAGGTGAACGACTGGGAAAGCAGTTTCCTTAATCTCTTTTTGGAGGGTGTTGCTGGTAAACTGCCCATTCAAGAGTACGGTAGTTGGCACTTCTGCACTGATTTGGCTCAATTCCGTTTTTACCGCAGGTAGTGCCGAAAAGTTTTGACGAGCTTCTGTCAGTCCCGCAGTTAGTACCCGGAACGATCGCTGTTTCAAAGTTCTGGGCTCTAGCAGTTGCAGACCTGGAGTGACGGCGATGCGGTATTTCTCCACCAAAAACTGATTACCGTCGTAGAGGACTGCCATCGGCAGATTCCGCATCGAGCCATCGGGTATGAATACTAGAGTTTGAATTCCGTTTTTAGCTAAATCTGCCTCCGCCGGACGAATCAACCAATCGTAAAATTGTTGGGAAAGGCGCAAACGCTGGGAGGTAGAAGCAACCGGGCTGAGGGATTGGCGCAGTTGGTCTATAGAGCTTTCCACTTTGTCATTTGGCATCGCTGTTGCGTAGTGGCGCAAGGGTTGCCCAGGTATGTTGAGAATTACCTCTAATCTGTCTGCCAAAATAATCGGATAAATGACGGCGGCGGTGGGGTCAATTCGATCGATCGCCACTGGTTTGGCGTCTAAACAGGATTCCCGAAAGAAGTTGTCTAATTCTGCCAGTTGCAGAGATTCGATAACCTTACGGGCTTTGTCGATGGGATTTTGACTTGTAGCTTCCTGGCTTTGGTTTTCCGGTTGTAAAAGCAGTCCCACTAACTCTCGGTAAACTGGTTCGACGCTATCCCGGAAGGAGAATTGTACGTCTTGATTGATCGCTACTAAGTCGCTACGTAAGGATTGTAAGGTGTTGACTGCTTCGGTATAGGCGGCGATCGCATCTTTTATTTTTCCTTCCTTTTGCAGCAGTTGTCCCAATTGCCATTGCCACTGGTAAGCAATATCCCCAGCATTAATCGCCTGCGCGATCGACAAAGCTTGCTCGGTTAATTCTTTTGCATCCGACCATTGTTGATTTTCTCTATACAAACTGCCAAGATTGCCGAGAGAGTAACTTTTTGCTCGTGCGTCTTTGAGGCTTTCCGCTTGTTGGACAGATGTTACTAACAACTGTGCCATATCTTTGGTCAGTTTTACCTTGTCGATCGCATCCGGCAAAGCATTTTTCTTTAACAAATTTTTCATGCTTTGAGCTAAGTTAATCCTGGCATAGATACCCGCTCGCGTCGCCGGTAAATTATTCACCTGGGACTGAATTTGCCCTAACAAACTTTTGGCATCTTCTAAATGCTTTTGTTCTAGCAATAGGCTTAGTTGATTCAGCGTCGCCTGGACTTGCGTAAGCTCGGAAGTAGATGTGCTAGCAGCTTCTTGATAAAACTTTAGCGCTGCTGCCGCGTCTTGCTGGATGCGAGATGTATTGCCCAAACTTAGCAGCGTTTCGCCGATGTCTGGCGTGGATTGCAATCTCTTGGCAATCTCCAAACTTTGTTGCAATATTTCGCGGGAGCGTTTTAAATCTCCCACTTGTCTGAGGGCGTTACCCAAACTCCGCAATCCTATAGATTTGAGCAGGGAGTCTGGCTCTTTTTGGAGGGTTTGCTCCACCTCTTGTAAGGTAGCGGAAGCGCGACGATACAAGCCCAAGGTTTGCATTGCTTGAGTTTGGTTAATCAGGCTACCGATCGCACCTGCGCGATCGCCTGCTTTTGTGTATGTTGCAGCAGCTTGTTGCCAAATAGCCAAAGCTTCTTCCGCATTTCCCTGCGCCAATTCCAAATTACCTTTGGCGTTTAATGCTTGTGCCAAAATCAGTGCTGAGTTTTGATTTTTGGCTTGTGAATTATTGAGGAGATTGAGACTTTTTGATATAGCTTCTTTTGCTTCTTTCCACTGTCCGAGTTGCTGAAGAGCTAACGACAGCATTGTCGATGCCCTTGCTTGATTCAGCGTATCCTTTTGAGCTTCAAAATTTGATGCTGCTGATTGCCAAGCTTGGGCAGCGTCGCTAAATTGTCCGGCTTGGTAAAATTGTTTGCCTTGTTCCAGCAAATTCTCTGCTTTGCCGCTATCATTGGCAGATTTAACCAAAGTCTCTACTGATTGGTTTTGCTGATTTAAATAACCACTATTTTCAGTTGAAATTGCTGGTAAAGATACGCAGATAGACAGCGACAATATAAATAAACCAAACAACAGAAAATGGAAACGTTTAAGCATAAACTTTATTTAAGTAATTTGACGATGAAGTTGAAATATCGATTTGTTTTGAGTTTTCACAAGTTTGGCAAAAATATTTAAAATTGAAAACTCAAAAGACCATATTATTTACAGCCAGGTGTTGTTAACGCAGGACTGTTAGCTGTGGCAACAGGAACTTGGGCAGTCAGTACTATTTTGCCATCGGCACTCCTCTTCCATCCTTGCGCTTCGACAATTTGGGAAGAGAGAGAGGTAGAGGAAAGAGGAAAAATATGAATACTTCCGCTTCTCCACTCCCCCGCTACCCCATTTCCCCGCTCTCCCACTCTCCCACTCTGTCTCTCCCCAGTTCGCAGATCTACCCAAACGCCCTCACTGTTAAGATAACTCTTAGGATTTGGGGGTAAACCTCCCCGTCCGGTAACGACAAATTGATTTCCTTCACGGCGCGGACAACTTTGGGCAACTTGATTTTCCGTATTGACAACATCGGTTGACAACTCGACTAAACCTTGACTGGGATCGACATCGGGGGTATTAATCGTCACTTCTCCGTTCAACGAGGGGTCTTGTTGCGATATGGCGGTGATATCGCTGGTAGTGTCGCTTTGTACCTCGCGTCGCGCTATGCCAAAAACTCCCTTAGCGTTAATTTGAATATAACCGCCGCTGCCGTTGTTAGAGTTGGCTGAAATATCGCTGTTTGCCAAGCCGACGAGGTTGCTGGTGTTAATTGTGATATTGCCACCATCACCACGGATATCTTGGCTACCGGTGGCGGTGGCGGTGATTTTGCTGCTGTTTTGCATCAGCAATAAGTCTTCTACTTGTAAGGTAATGCTTCCACCATTACCCGATTTGGTCTCAGCGGAGATAGTTGCGCTGTCAAGCTGAAGATTGCTGACTTTTACTATTGTGTCCCCAGCTTTTCCAAGCTCATTGGATTCAGTTGTCAATCTTGCACCATCCGTTAAGGAAAGAGATTGAGCTGTAATATCGATGATGCCGCCATTACCCTCATAATTTGAATCGCTATAAATTCTCGTGCTATTACCTGCGATTTCGACAGGGCCATCAACATTTATGATGATGTCGCCGGCATCTCCCTTTCCCAGGCTGCCAGCATCAAGTGAACTATCTGTCAAGGAAAAAGTTTGAGCTTTAATCTCTATATTTCCAGCTTTTCCTTCTCCAAAGGTGTAGCTTGCCAGCCGAGTGTTGCTCAAAGTCACCGCGCTGCCTTCGATTGTAATTGTACCACCATTGCCAGCGCCCTTTCCTTCTTTTACTTCTTGAGGGCTGGAGCCGGTGTAAATGGAGCTATTTGCGATCGAAATCGTGTCGCTTGCTTTTACAGATACGCTTCCAGCTTCTCCTTTTCCAGAACTAGAGCTGTTGATGCTGCTGCTATCTGCAAGCGTGACTGTATTGCCAGCGTCAACTATCACGTTTCCGGCTTCTCCTTCTCCAAAGGTACTGGCTTGCAAGCTGCTAGCTTCGCCATTGGTATCAAAACTGTTTTTGGCTGCTTTTCGATCCTGCAATATTTCCTGTGCTTTGTTAACTCGATCGAAATAACTCGGATCGAAGCCAGAAATATTAACGCTGTCATCAGCATTAATATTGATGTTACCGGCAGTACCAGTGTTGTAGGTTATGGTCAGAATTTGTCCGCCACCTGTTATCGTGACAGAATTATTAGCAAAGATGTTTATATTCCCTCCATTGCCATTACTTTTGGAGCGGGAACTCAAAACTCCTCCATCTGATATTGTTAAGTTGCCAGTTTGGATTTCAATATTACCGCCATTACCGCTGTTTCCTTCGATCGATTCATTGGTATCGGTAAACAAACCGCTAGATTTTCCACCTTGAACACTATTCTCAATTACTTGGAATGGACTGATGCCAGAAATTGTGAGACTATCATTGGACACTACAAAAATATTGCCTGCGTTTCCAGAACCAGAAGTTGTCGCTTCCAATCGCGAGCCACCTGTGAGGGAAAATGAGTCCGAAAAAATCACAATGTTACCGCCAGTACCCTTGCCAAAAGTTTGAGTACTGAGGAGAACTTCATTTGATAGGGAGATTGAGCCAGCAAACATATAAATAAAACCTGGCTGTTCAAAATTTTCCTCATGATTATTGCTTGAAGATGGATTAGTCTCGGCAATTCCAGAGTAATTTTCTGCTTTAATCTTGGTGTTTGCAATTGCCATTGAATTTCTGGCAATGATAAAAATATATCCGGATTCTCCGCCACGAACAGAAGTATTGTTGGCATTATCGTTTGCATAGGCATCGCTAGAAATATTAGTATCTGCAATATTTATGCGCTCGCCAGCATAAATCTCTACGAATCCAGCCTTCCCACCACCGTAGTTACTGCTCGATATCCTAGACTTATCGATATTGACATTATCAACCTGTACAATTATATTTCCGGCATCTCCTTCTCCATTGTTGCTAGCATCGATTTGTGCAAGGTCTTTCATAATCAGGGAACCGCTCCCTTTGATGTTAATGCTACCGCCATCTCCTGTGCTACCGAAGTTGATGTTGTTTTCAATTCGGCTAGCAGATATCGTGATTGTCCCGGTCGCATTCAGGGAAATATCTCCCGATCGATCTTTGGCGACACCTGAATTTCCGGTTGTTCCACCGGTGAGGAGATTCCCGGCTGCACTATTGCCTAGAATATCTATATTGCGAGCGTTGATGGTAATGCTGCCGCCTTGATTGGAAATTACATTAATTCCCGAACCATTAGTTATTAAAATATCGCTAAACTCTATGGGTGTTTCGCTTGTTGTAGGGTCGGGGAAACTCAAGCTGAAATCAGGATTTAATGTGACTGTTCCGGAGGCGATCGCACCTAATTCTACTCGACCCCCCGGCGCTTGTAAAATCCCTCCATCTAACTGTACCTGTCCGCCGACCAGCGCGAGGGTATTCCCCGGTTTTACTTCTAAGGGATTCAGGTCGCTCTCAAAACTTTTGAATGCCACATCCGGAGCTCCACCTTTCCCCTGTACGGTAATGCTGCCTGAGTTTTGACCGAATTGCAAGCCGATCGGTACGCTGACTGTCAGCAAAGCTGGCGTTTGTCCCACGTTAGTGCCTAACTCGCTACCGTCAGCAAATTTGATGCTACGCGCAACACTCGCCAAAAATGAGCCATTGATGTCCAGACGTGCATTTGGCCCAAAAATAATGCCGTTGGGATTGAGGAAGAAGAAGTTGGCGACGCCGTTGGGATTAGTTTGCAGCAAGCCGTCAATTCGGGAAATTGAACTACCCGTCACCCTGGTGATGATGTTGCGGATATCTACAGGGTTATCGAAAAAAGCTGTACCGTTAGTGGGTATAGAAAATTGCTGAAAGCTGTGGAACAGGTTCTCTCCCGCTCTGGTTCCGCCAGTAATGGTGTTAGTATCGCCGTTAGGGGTAACTACGGAGTTGACTGGCAGGCTGCTATCGGGGACAATCTGCGCCATTGTCACCGCAGGGAAAAGTAAGAACGTCCAAGGCAACATCCAGGTAATGGGACGAGCAATTAGGGAAAATAAGGCGCAATTTGTTCCGTTTTTCCTTTGCTGCTCTGGCATAATAAATCTTTCTTTGGGGGGATGCTTTAGTTTATCTCAAATTAAGGTTAAGATATTTTACAATTCAGTCAAAGCAAACCAGCTTTTCACTAGCGATTTCTATCGTGAATATCGCTTAGTAAGGAAGCGCTTGCAATAGTCTGGCAGAGCAAACGCTTGTTTTCTACAATTCTGGAAAGATGAAAAGGAATAACTTGGAATTTTACGATGAAAGTGCGGATGCTTGGTGGCAGGAAGAGTCAAAGATATACGCACTCTATCATTTGAATAAGCCGCGTTTTGAGTTCTTCGATCGCTACATTTCAAATTGGCAGGGGTTGAAAGTGCTGGATGTCGGTTGCGGTGGGGGATTTTCCTGCGAGTTTATGGCAGAAAGAGGTGCAGTAGTATCGGGGTTAGACCAATCGGCAAAATGTGTTGAAATCGCTCAAAAACACGCAGATAGTAAAGGATTTGCGATTGACTATAAGTCTGGATTGGCAGAAGCAATGCCTTATGAAGCTAACACATTTGATGCAGTCATATGTGTTGATGTTTTGGAACACGTAGCGGATGTCAATAAAGTAATTGCTGAAATTCATCGGGTCTTGAAGCCAAAAGGGTTATTTTTCTTCGATACAATCAACAGAAATTTTAAATCTAAATTTGTGATGATTTGGCTGATGGAAAATATTTTGGGCGAGATTAAACGAGGGATTCATGATTGGAATAAGTTTATTAAGCCAGAAGAAGTGACAGAAATAATGAGCGAGCAAGGGTTCGGAAACATCGATATTAAGGGTTTCGATCTTTTCGGAGAAGCATTAAAGCTAAACATGGCTAGTTATAGAGAATATAAAGAAACGGGTATGGTGAAAGTAAAAATAAATGATGATACCTCAATTATGTATATCGGGAAAGCAGAAAAAGTGACCTAAAATATTAGGAATACATAATTCCAATTAGCAGGATTATTTCAAGGTACGCTCAGATTCATGTTTGCCAATCTTCTCCCTCAGTCCGTCGCGCAGCTAACAGAGTCCGCCTCGATCGCCCTCGCTCAAAATATTGAGAGTATGGCGATTTCTACCCCTTTAAGCGAACTGCCAATCCCAACAACCTACGTTCGCCAGGGTAGCGGTGGGACGCCGATCGTCTTATTGCATGGTTTCGATAGTTCGGTGTTCGAGTTTCGTCGCTTGCTACCGTTGCTGGCGGCGGAAAATGAAACTTGGACGGTGGATTTGCTGGGTTTTGGGTTTACGGAAAGAGTTACTGGTTTGCCGTTTAGTCCGAGTGCGATCGCTACTCATCTATACTACTTTTGGAAAAGTGCGATCGAGCAACCTATAATTTTGGTGGGCGCTTCAATGGGAGGCGCGGCGGCAATTGATTTTACCCTCACTTACCCCCAATTAGTGAAAAAACTGGTGCTAATTGATAGCGCTGGCTTGACAAAAGGGCCGGCTATTGGTAAGTATTTATTTCCACCTTTAGGTTATCTGGCTACTTCGTTTTTGCGGAACCCGAAAGTGCGGGAAAAAATTAGCAAAAATGCTTATCGAGATGAAAATTTAGCTTCTCCCGACGCCCAACTGTGTGCGGCATTGCATTTAGAAATGCCCGCTTGGGATGCAGCTTTGATCGCTTTTACGAAAAGTGGCGGTTACGGATTTTTTGGCGATAAAGTTTCGCAAATTCAGCAGCCAACTCTGATTTTATGGGGAAAGTGCGATCGCATTTTGGGTACTCGCGATGCCGAAAAATTTGCCAAAGCCATCCCCCACAGCAAACTCATTTGGATCGAAGATTGCGGACACGTTCCACACTTGGAAAAGCCGCAACTCACTGCAAAGCACATTTTGGACTTCCGCAGTTAGGGTATCACACCCCTCTCCTTGCAGGAGAGGGGCTGAAGGAGAAGTATCCCTTGCAGTAGTGCCATTTCCGGGAAATTACTGAGGTAGTGATAAGAAATTTCCTCAAAGTGGGTAAATTTAATCTAAAAACCGGCAGATAAATCTGCGGATATTACCCAAATTCCCCCTAACTAAGAATTATGAGTACAGTTCTCGTTGTAGAAGACTCTCGCAGCCAGCGGGAGTGCATCTCGCACCAGCTAGCGTGGTGGGGACTGAACGTTATTCAAGCGTCCGATGGCGTCGAAGCATTAGAGAAAATTCAGCAAAATAGTCCCGATTTGGTGTTGCTGGATGTGGTAATGCCCCGAATTGATGGTTACAATGTTTGCCGTTTGCTCAAAGCTAACCCGGAAACCCGCAACATACCTGTTGTATTTTTAACAGTAAAGGTACAACAACTGGCTCTTGATGGTGCTATAGAACTTGCAGAGGCATATATTAGTAAACCTTGGCAACCGAGAGAACTCATTGGTACGGTAAAACGAGTTTTGTTAGACACCCAAAGTTGGGTTGAGAGTGTTTCTGCCGATGCTTGGACAGAATACGGCATTTTAAATTTAAACTTGATTAAACTATACGAATGTCGCGCTGATGCTTGGACGAAATACGGTTTGCAAATAACCAGGTTTTATGAGGATGCCCTTTCTGCTTTTAAACAAGCGTTAGAAATGGATATCCATCATTCTAAGGCGACTAAATACAAAGCTACTTTGGCAAAAGACTGGGCTATTTTGCGGCAAAAGTTAGAGGAAACTAAGCCCTGCCAAGTATGCCAGTATTACTATGGAAAGGATGGCATAAACTGCGCTGTGTACCCTTGCGGTCGTCCGGAAGAACTGTGTCGCGACTGGAACTATCGGTGATTAATAGCAAGCGAAGGCTGTTCTGTTCAGCCTGTCTCAAACTGTCGCCACTGTAATATATTAACAGGAATTCTAAACCAGATATTGCTGGGATCGGGTACTTTGACCTTAATTACTTTTCGATAGTTGGGGTCTGCCTCGATCCAAACGTTATTCCCTATGTAAGCTAAGATATGTACGCCGTCTGTTGTAACCGCCATATCTCCTGTTTGGATTTTGGAATTATCTAACTCGTTAATACTGGGAGCTTGATACAGAAATTTTGTCCAGTTTCTGTATTCTTTTCCTAAAGCTTCGGCGGAAGCATCGTACCACCACAGCAAAAATGCTTCTCGGATTAATTTAGGATTAAAAGGTAGCAATCCCATTTTTAAATTAGCGTTTATTAACCCACGGCGTACCAAACCGGAGCAGTCGATTCCAAATTTGTTTTCGCCACCCCACAGATATACCGATCCTTCGTAGTAACTGAGTTCTTGTACATATTTTTGGCGGAGGATGCTTCCATCTACTTGATAACCAGGCAGGATAATTATGCTGCTGACTATTAAAGCGAACAAAAAACACAAATATCTAATGCTCTTTTTGTTCCAGAATAAAAATAGCGCTCCCAGCCAAAGGTACAAACAAAGCAGAACAGTAATTAAGCGGAATATGCCATAGCTGATGGGGTAAATAAGTAAAACTATCAACAGAAACCAAGCCCAACTCCACCACAGGAATAAGAGCCATCGCTTGATTTTTGGGAATCGCATTTCGATCGCTCCTAGAATTAGGGCTGCTCTGAAACTCTACGAGCTGGATGTTTATAACTTGATCTGCTCGCACATCCGCTGCTCTAAACGTTCTAGTAAAGTATCGACATCTGCGGCAGCTTGTTCAAAACAAATAGGTGGCGAGGGTTCCGGTTCAAACTGAACTAGCTTTAATTGGGCGTTACCTATGCCGATCAGCAAAACTTCCTGTTTGGGATTGTGAGCGTCTAAAATGCCCAGAATCTCTTGCAGTCTGTTCTCAACTTTGTCGTTGAGGGCTTCAATAGCCTGTCTGGGACAATAGACAAAATGAGGGGTTGGTTCCAGGTCTATCCCTAAAGTATTTTCGTAGTTTTCTCCCCTTTCCACAAATAGTCCCCAAGCTAAAGCAGCCAATTCTTGCTGATTTGCTTTGACGAAATCATTTAACTGATGTCGCCAGTTGTTTTCACCCCGATCGGTCTGGATACTATCGAACATCACCATTTTCTGAATTCCGTAGTTGCCAATGTTATTTCAAACCGGACTGCACTCGCCAGAGGCTGGCATAAATACCCTGTCGATCGAGCAGTTCTTCATGTCTTCCCGATTCCACTAATTTGCCATGTTCCATAACATAGATGCAATCGGCATTGCGGACAGTCGAAAGGCGATGGGCGATGGCGATCGTTGTCCGGTTTTGAGTTATTCTTTCCAGCGAACGCTGAATAGCCGCTTCTGTTTCGTTGTCCACTGCCGATGTAGCTTCATCGAGAATCAATATAGGTGGATTTTTCAACACAGCCCGTGCGATCGCAATCCGCTGTCGCTGTCCACCCGATAACTTTTGCCCCCGCTCACCCACAATGGTTTCGTAACCTTGTGGTAGCTGCATGATAAAGTCGTGGGCTTCTGCAATCTTAGCTGACGATACTATATCTTCAAAAGTAGCATCAAAACTACCGTAAGAAATATTCTCGGCAACAGTGCCATGAAATAAGAATACATCCTGGCTGACTAAGCCAATACACGATCGCAAATCTTTAAGGTTCAGCTGGCGCAATTCAATGCCATCGAGGGTAATTGTTCCTGCTTGAACTTCGTACAAGCGCAAGAGCAATTTTACCAAAGTACTTTTGCCAGAGCCAGTAGAACCGACTATGGCGATCGTTTTCCCAGCTGGTATATCTAGGTAAAGATGCTCAATTACTGGGCGGCGTCCGTTGTAGGCAAAGGTGACATCCCGCAGCGCCAACTCGCCACGCACCGAATTGACTGGCAAAGGGATATCGCCGGTATGAATGGCGATCGGGGTATCCAACAGATTCATTACTCTATTAGTAGATGCCATTGCGCGTTGATATTGGTCGAAAGTATCTCCCAATCTCGTTAAAGGCCATAGCAATCTTTGGATGAGGAAAACTAATACGCTATAAGTACCTACCGACATTTTGCCGTTGGCAGCTTCTACGCCGCCATACAGCAGCAGTGCAGTGAAGCCAGCCAGAATAATCATACGGATTAAGGGGACAAACGCTGCCGAAAGTGCGATCGCACGGCGGTTGCTTTGCCGATAAGCCTCGCTTTCCACCTCCAGACGCCTTGCTTCGTATTCCTCTGCCGTATAGCTTTTAATCGTCACGATACCCGACAGATTATTCGCTAACCGACTGTTGAGGAAACCAACCTTTTCCCGCACGTCGGCATAGCGAGGCGCAAGCAGACGCTGATAAAATACCGAGCCCCAGATAATAAACGGTATGGGTAACATTGCCATCCACGCCACGCTGGGAGCCAAGATAAAGAAAGCGCTGCCAATAACGATCGCCGTCGTGGAAACTTGGATCAGGTCATTCGCTCCCACATCCAAAAAGCGTTCTAATTGGTTGATATCATCGCTGAGTACAGACATCAAACCGCCGATGCTGCGGTCTTCAAAATAGGCAACTTCCAGTTCTTGGATATGTTTGTAAGCATCTAGGCGCAACTCGTGTTGAATTTTCTGCGCCAAATTGCGCCATAACCTCGCGTAGGCGTACTCAAATAAAGATTCCAGTATCCAAATAATGACAGTGAGGATGGAAAGAATCGCGAATTGCCAAAAAATATCTTTGACGCCCCACTGTGCAACGATCGAATCCTTTTGTTTCACCACCACATCAACAGCGATCCCAATCAGGGCGGGTGGTGCTAAATCAAAGATTTTGTTGAGAATTGAGCAGCCAGTTGCCAGCCAAATTTGCTGGCGATAATCTTTTCCGTAATCAATCAGGCGCTTGAGGGGATGCACCGAACCGAGGTGCTTCCTTCTAAAGGAAGATTTACGAGGAGTAATAGCTTTGGTCACTTGCCCGATCGCTTAATCTTGAATGCACATAAATACTGCCCTTGCACAGTTTAACTAATTAATTATTAATTGGCGATAAAACCTCATCATAGAAGTTAGCGCTTAATATATTTCTTATGTCATCAACTTTCATGTTATACGGTGCAAACGGCTATACGGGGACGCTGATTGCTCGACTGGCAGTCCAGCGCGGACTTCGCCCGATTTTGGCCGCACGCAATGCCGAAAAATTAGCACCTTTGGCAACAGAACTGAGTTTGGAATATCGCGCCTTCTCGCTCGACGATACAGCTGCCACAGACGAAGCTTTGGCCGATGTACCGTTAGTGCTGCACTGTGCTGGCCCTTTTGAGCGCACTGCCAAACCAATGGTTGATGGATGTCTGCGGACAAAAAGGCACTATTTAGATATTACCGGAGAAGTGAGCGTATTTGAGGCGATCGCATCCCGCGACGCCGAAGCCAAAACCGCCGGAGTCATGCTTCTCCCAGGCGTGGGTTTCGATGTCGTCCCCTCCGACTGCCTAGCGGCCCACCTCAAAAGACGACTCCCTACAGCGGCGCGACTCTCCCTCGCTTTTCAAATACAGGGTGGAGTGTCGCGAGGAACTGCCACCACAGTCATCGAAAATCAGCATAAAGGCGGTTTAGTCAGGCGCGATGGAGTGATTACCCCCGTTCCCGCTGCTTGGAAAACCCGTCAAATCGATTTCGGACAAGGGCTGGTGGAAGCTACAACAGTACCGTGGGGCGATGTGTCCACCGCTTTCTACAGTACGGGAATTCCTAACATCGAATTGTATATGCCAGTACCGGCATCTCGGCGCAGGGCGATGCTTGCCAGTCGCTATATTGGTTGGTTGTTGGCTTTAGCTCCCGTGCAAGAATACTTGAAAGGTCAGATTCAGAAACAAGCGCCTGGGCCAACTGATGCCCAACGTACACAGGGAAGCAGTCTGCTGTGGGGAGAAGTGGAAGACGATAGCGGTAAAAAGTTGGTTTCTCGCCTGCAATGCCCCGAAGCTTATACTCTCACGGGGATGACTGCTTTGGCGATCGTCCAAAAAGTGTTGGCGGGACAGGTGGCTGTAGGTTTTCAAACGCCATCAAAAGTTTATGGAGCAGATTTTATCCTAGAAATTGAGGGGGTTTTTCGAGAAGATGTTAATTAATTTGCCAAGAAATTTATGAGCGCGAATAAACCACCCCTACTGGGAAAAGTTACCCCGATTATTCCGGCTGGTGGCGATATGGAAAAAGCCATCGCCTTCTACGAAAAACAGCTTGGGTTTAGTAAAATCCATCAAGAAGGCAATCCCGTCAGGATGGCAATTGTCAAACGCGACTCAGCAGAAATCATTCTGCAAAAAAATGACGATCGACATCTGGCAGAATCGACGACCTTTCTCATCCAAGTCGATGGGATCGCAAAACTTTACGAGGAGTTTCTGGCTCAGGATGGAGGGATAATTCATCCCAACGGTAAGCTGGAAAGCAAACCTTGGGGCATGAAAGAGTTTACAATAGTCGATCCGGCAGGTGTGTGCATTACATTCTACGAGCTAGAGCGCTCAAATAACTAATAAGATGAGTATTTTTACACTGCAATCAGTCAAAAAAGACTTTGGCATTAAGGAAATTCTCAAAGATGCCAGCTTTAGTCTGGGTGCTACTGATAAGGTTGGATTGATTGGTACTAACGGTTCTGGCAAATCGACTCTATTAAAAATGATTGCCGGTTTGGAGCCGATCGACGGCGGTCAAATTATAGTTAACTCCGGCACTCGCATTGTCTATTTGCCTCAGCAACCGGATTTAGATGAAAATCATACGGTTTTGGAGCAAGTTTTTGCCGATAGCGGGGAGCGCATGGTTTTGGTGCGCGAGTATGAAGAACTTTCGGATAAATTAGCTCATTTTCCCGAAGATAGCCAAATCATGGCGCGTCTATCTGCTGTTATGCAGCGTATGGAAGCAACGAATGCTTGGGAATTAGAAACTAATGCCAAAATTATTCTCACTAAGTTGGGAATAGAAGATTTCAATGCTAAAATAGCAACTTTGTCGGGAGGATACCGCAAGCGCATTGCTTTGGCAGCTGCGTTGCTTTCCGATCCTGATGTATTGTTGATGGATGAGCCAACAAACCATCTGGATGCTCTATCGGTAGAGTGGTTGCAGAGTTATTTGAATCGCTTCCGAGGTGCGATTCTGTTAATTACACACGATCGCTATTTTCTCGATCGCGTCACCAACCGTATTCTAGAAATCGACAGAGGGGATCTCTACACATACGACGGTAACTATTCTTATTATTTAGACAAGAAGGCTTTAGCCGAAGAATCAGCCGCCAGCAGTCAACGCAAACATCAGGGCGTATTGCGTCGCGAATTAGAATGGCTCAAGCGTGGGCCGAAAGCTCGCAGCACCAAACAAAAAGCCCGCATTGAACGTATCCGCGATATGCAGGCGCAGGAGTTTAAACAAGTTCAAGGAAAAGTTGATATCGCTACGCCTGGACGTCGCATCGGTAAAAAAGTTATCGAACTTACAAATATTTCCAAAGCCTACAACGAACGCACTTTAATTGACAATTTCACTTACAATTTTAATCCAGAAGACCGGATTGGAATCGTTGGCGGTAATGGCGCTGGAAAGTCTACTCTGCTTAATATTATTACAGGCCGGGATATCCCTGATTCGGGTAGTGTTGAAATTGGTTCTACAATTCATATCGGCTATTTTGACCAGCATTCTGATGAGTTACTTGCTGCTATGAACGAAAGTCAGCGGGTAATTGATTACATTAAAGAAGAAGGAGAATTTGTCAAAATTGCCGACGGTACTCAGATTAGCGCTTCGCAAATGTTGGAGCGGTTTCTGTTTCCCGGTAACCAGCAATATGCACCGATATACAAACTTTCTGGTGGTGAAAAGCGGCGGTTGTTTCTGTTAAGAGTTTTGATGGGTGCGCCGAATGTGTTGATTTTGGACGAACCGACAAACGATTTGGATGTGCAGACTTTGGCGGTGCTGGAAGATTATCTGGAAGATTTTAATGGTTGTGTGATAGCAGTTTCGCACGATCGCTATTTTCTCGATCGCACTGTGGATACGATCTTTGCTTTTGAATCTGCTGGTAATATCCGTCAATATCCCGGTAATTACTCAATTTATCTGGATTTCAAAAAGGCAGAGGAAGAAGCTTCTCCCAAAGTGGAAGAAAAACCCAAAGAACCTCGCTCGAAAGTTAAGGAAGAGTCATTCGATCGCAACAAGCCGCGTAAGCTTTCATCTAAAGAAAAACGAGAATTTGAAATGTTGGAAAGTAAGATAGCTCAGATGGAAGCTGAAAAAGCTGAAGTGGAAAAAGCACTTTACAATGCTCCTCCTGGAGAAGTCACTAAGGTGCGAGAGTTGTACGAAAAAGTGGAAGCTTTGACTAAGGCTATCGATCTTGCAACTGAGCGCTGGTTAGAATTGGCTGATATTCAGTCTTAATCTAACTTGGCTCTGCTTGTTTGGGGTGAAAATCTTGTTTTGTTCGCTCTCCGGTAAATAGTGCGGGTAAAGCTCATGATTTGAATAGATAGCTGACTTTATAAGGCTTTTCTGTGGCTCTATGTCCCATTGCTCGATTCCCCAAAAACCGAGTTTTTCACACTAACTACGGAAAAGTCGATCGAATGGTTTTTTTAGCGAAGAAACTAGAAAAACTAAGTTTCTTAGGTATTCAAGGCTAGTAAGTAGCAACTTGCCTTATTTATTTTGTAGCAAAAAGCTGGAAAAGTAGGAAAAGTAGGAAAAGTAGGAAAAGTCTAATAATTAAGATATTTAAAAAAGTTAGACCGAACCTTTACAAAAACAATAAACTGTAATTTAAATTTATACTGGAGAACAAAACCATCAAATTTTCTGTGAGTTTTATCCCTTCTTTTACCAATTTTGGGCATTGCACCCCTAATTTGGCGTAACATCCAGTCGATACAATTTTTGATTTTCTTGCTGCGATAGAGCAGTATTAACTTTGATACTGAGTTTATAAAAAAAAACCTTATATGATAACACATTTATGGTAAAAAGCAACAGTTATTTGGAGGGTCGATCGCCTGGAAGCATCTAACCAGGCACTTGGCCCGATCGTTGTGTTTGGTTTGTCTAAAGTTTGCTACAGATTCTGGATTTGCTTACCTCTGCTTTGGAATGGCAAGCGAAAATATGCGACTTTTTGGCCCAAAATCATCTATCTTAAGGAGTAAAATAAAAAATTTTATAATTTCTTTATGTTAGAGTGACCGAACAATAAGCTATCTTGTCCTTGGAGTCAAATCGAACTAGGAGGATTGAAAATCAAAATCCATATCACATCACATATCCATTTGTCAAGCTCAAGAGACTCTTGAGTTTAACAGCTCATCGAAAACCTGGATGAATCTGAAAAAGTTGCCCGATCGAATCTAAAATCATCCATATTCGCTTTGCTAAAACGGTAATAATTACAACCTAGAAAATTTACTCTTTACTGAGCCAGTCAAATGCAAACCGATGCCATACTGGAAAAGTATCTGTTAGTAAGCTAAGCAACCCACGAGGTTCTTGAAATTTGCCAAAGTTCGCGTACTAAAGCGAAGCAAACACTTTCCAAAGGAACAGAAACAGTATGGAGGTTTTGATGTATAGGCGTAAATATTTGCCTGTAGGTAGATATTTGACAACCAGTTGCGCCCCCAGGAGGAAAAATTTAAATAAGATTAAGTTTTTTAGAATTTCTCTGGAGACGATATAAACTAAGAGTTATCAACGAAAAGCTCTTAAGTCGGCATCTCAAGAGTAAATTTATAAATTCATGCAAAAGAAATTAAAGTCTCAAAATAAGCATAAATTATATAAATAATGATGTGGCGGATTTGATTTAAAATATTGAACGAGAGGGCTCTTGTCAAAACCACAACCAGGCAATTATTATGAGAACAAACAAAAAAATGTAAGGGAGGGTGAATATAAGAAGCTCAAAAACAAGATAAAAGAAATATACCCAAAAAAAAGAAACTTAGAAAATTAACGAAAAAAATGGAACAGCAAACTATACTCGACTTAAAAGACGCGATCGAACAGCGTCGAGCCGCTCGTAGTTTCAGATCCGAACCAATTCCCGAAGCAACTTTGTCAGAAATTTTACGCCTTGGACTAATGGCTCCATCAGGCTTTAATTTACAGCCTTGGCGCTTTATTGTTGTCCGAGAGCAAGAAAATAAAGAGAAATTAAAAGCTTGTGCTTTTAACCAACGTCAGATTACCGAAGCGCCAGTAGTTTTAATTTGTTGTGGCGATCGGACTGTAGCCAAACCCGAATATATTGAAACTATAATTAACATGGGCAAAGAAACAGGAGCGGTAAACGATGGCTACGCTGACGTAATGCGTCAATCTATTCCCCAATTGTTCGAGTACCATCCCAGCTTTGAGTCAATAGAAGCCTGGACAAACCGTCACACAATGTTAGCCGTCGCGCACATCATGATTGTTGCCAAAAGTTTGGGCGTCGATAGCTGTCCTATGGAAGGATTTGTTGCCGCTCAAGTAAAAGAAATATTCCAAATTCCGACAGAAATTGATGTTTGCTGTTTGCTACCTCTTGGCTATGCAACCGAACCATTCAAACATTATGGTGGACGTTTTCCCAGCGAGCAAGTATGCTACAGTGAAACCTATGGGCAAACATTAAGGCTCTAAAATTAGAGCGTGTTTCGATTGAGCCGGAATACTTCAAAATTTAGTTTCTTTGCAGCAAGGTGAACAATTGTTTTCAATGGCTTAAAAAAACAATTTTTTTTGAAGTTAAGTTAAATATTGTTTATCATCCTTGCACTAAAAAAAGAAATCTGGCATAGTTAAAAAAATGCGGCGATGATAGTAACAGCCAAGGGTAAACACAAGCCTATCTGGACTGTAAAAATTTGGTAAAAACTGTAAATTCTAATAACTGTAGGATGATGATGCCATATAAAAATGCAGTTCTGGATGACAAAGACCTGCAAAATAATTTAAAGCGTCTTAACCCAAGATTTGGCGATTTCGTTACTCGTGTAGCGGGAGAAGCTTGGGGTGGGACATTAATACCACAAAAAACAAAAGCTTTAATTACGATCGCAGTTGATGTTGCCAACCAAAATCACAAAGGCCCCGGCAATCCTTTCGGAGCCCATATAGATATGGCGCTCAAACAAGGAGCCACCCGGGCAGAAATCGAAGAAATCCTTTTGTTTTTATGCGTTTATACTGGATTCAATAAAGTTGCCAGTTGCTTCGGCGCACTGAACGAGTTTTTTGAAAGAGCCAATCTGCAACAGTATCCAACACCAACAAATTCGGAAATGGGAAAAATATCAAACCCAATTTTGGACAACCCGGCACTTCAAGAAAATTTGAAAACTGTCAACCAACAGTTGGGGGAATTTAGCATTAAAGTAGCAGGTGAAGCTTGGAACCTGCCGTTAATTGATACAAAAACTAAGGCTCTCATAGCAATTGCAGTTGATATTGCTAACCAAGATCATGTAGGTGACAATAATCCTTTTGGACTGCATTTAGATATTGCTTTTGATAATGGATCTACTGCGGAAGAAATTGAAGAACTACTTTTGTTTTTGTGCGTTTACACCGGCTTCAACAAAGCCGCAGTAGGCTTTGGGGCACTCAACGAGTATTTGTCACAAAGGAGAGCTTAAAAAAATTTAGCACTAGAATTGGACGAAGGAAAGGAAAAATGAGTAAGGCTGATTACGCCGCCCGCGATCGAAAAGGAAAAGTAGCGTTCTACGTTCTCTTGTGGAAAAGAAAAGGAATAAGTTTAGAACTTTTCGATGACTACTGGAGAGACGTTCATGGTCCTGTTTGTGCGAGACTGCCAGGTCAATATCAATACTGGCAATTTCATCTAGCTCACAATCAAGGTGGTATTTGGCCGGAAATTAATGGTATAAATTACACAACACCCTCAGAAGATCAATTCGATGGCATTGCCGAATTAACTTTTGAAACAGAACAAGACCGTCAGACATGGTTCAAAGCTGCTGCCATTCTGATGGATGACGAACACAACTTGTTCAGTAAAGCGATCGGTTACAACTCCAGCCCCGGCAATTCCATCACGTATGTTGATAGTATTCCCACAGGAGATCCAAACGGAGCGCTCGGAATTTTAAAGTTCCACGTTCCCGTCAAGAAAGCAGATGGCATAAGCGTGCAAGCCTTTCGGGACTACATGAAAAACAGTTTCGCTCCCGCTGTTATCAAGAGCGATTCAGTGCTGAAATTCCGGCTGCACCTGTTTGAGGAAGTAGATAATTCCCGTCCGGATGCTGCTGGAGTATCGCATTACGAACCAGCAGAGAAGCAGTATCAAGCATCTTTTGAAATTGCCTTCGCGAATCCTTTGGAAATGGAAACATTCTTTGCTTCCAAAGAGTACGCAGCAGCGGTAAAAGATCAGGCAAAGTACATTCAACAAATTTGCCCCTTTCCAGAGCGAACTGCTTACACTTTTGTTTACAACAGTCAGATGACTTTGGCCGGTCAACGCAGTTCTACCGTTGCCGAGCTAATTGTAAACATAGGAGCAACAAATCAACTCAAAGAAGATGTAGTTGCTCTCATGCTCGATCAAAAACTTATTGTTTCACAACCAAACGGAGCTAAAAATATGACCGCTAGCACTGACAAAAAACGCATTAATTACTACAAAGATTTGTCAGCGGATTATTCTCGTCCGGGACTCGTTACCCCGTATGTAGCTCAAAAACTCATCGAAGATGCCGAAAAGATCGTCGCGATGAAAGAAAAGACTCTACCCGAAATTGGCCCTAACTATACTCTCGCACAAATTGAAAAAGAAAATAAAGATTGGTGGCCTACTCACTGCGAAGCATTGAGACAAGGACGCGGCGATATTTTAACAGGTGAATATCGTGAAGATTTAGTTTATCTATGCCAAGATGGGCCGTTTTTTGGCTTGGAACAGCAGAAAGAACGGGAAAAACACTGGTGGGCTTTGATTGCCCAGCCAGGAGTAACTATGTGCTGGCCGATCGTCATGTTCAACGGAGAAGTAACCTACTTTGAATGGAAGTGTGTGGACGACGAAACCAACGAAACACTTGCGAAAGGAAATGTCACCTGGGTGCGGCGCGGACACCGAGGTGCGTGCTACCTGAAAACTGAACAATTGACCTTCTACCGCGATGTCTATGCACCTGAGTACTTGCTCAAGTTGATCACCACATGAGATGGCAGAGAACAGGCGATATAAAAATGCAGTTCTCGACGATCTAGAACTTCAAGAGGGTTTAAAAACCCTCAATCCAAAGTTCGGTGATTTTGTTACTCGCGTAGCGGGTGAAGCTTGGGGCTTACCGTTAATCAGTCAAAAAACTAAGGCATTAATTACGATCGCAGTTGATGTCGCCAACCAAAATTTAGAAGGCCCAGGCAATCCTTTTGGAGCCCACATAAACATGGCGCTCCAGCAAGGAGTCACCCGCGAGGAAATCGAAGAACTGTTGTTGTTTTTGTGTGTTTATACTGGTTTTAACAAGGTCGCAAGCGGCTTCGGCGCACTTAACAAATTTTTTGAGCAAAGAAGCCTTCAACAAAGGACAGCGCCAATGAGGAAAAATGATTTTGCTGCCCGCGATGAAAAAGGAAAAGTAACCTTCTACGTTCTCCTGTGGAAACGCAAAGGGATTACTTTAGAACTTTTCGATAACTATTGGAAAGACGTTCACGGCCCAGTCTGCGCCCGACTGCCTGGTCAGAATCAATACTGGCAGCTTCATCTGGCAAATAATGAAGGCGGTTTGTGGCCGACTGTTGAGGGGATAGAGCAGATTTGTGCCAACGAAGATCAGTTCAATGGGATTGCCGAACTGACCTTCCAAACAGATGCCGATCGCCAAACTTGGTTTAAAGCTGCTGCCATTCTCATGGATGACGAGCATAACTTATTTAGCAAGGCGATCGGATACAACACCAGCTACGGCAATTCCAAAACCTACGTTGACAGCATCCCAACAGGAGATCCCAACGGAGATCAAGGGCTGCTCAAATTCCACGTTCAGGTCAAAAAATCCGATACCGCGAGCGTGGATGCCTTTCGCCAGTATATGCAAAACAGCTTTGCTCCAGCTGTTGCCAGCAGCGATGCGGTACTCAAGTTCCGAATGCACCTGTTTGAGGAAGTAGATAATTCCCGCCCGGATGCCGCCGGTGTGGTTCATTCTGAATCTCCAGAAAAGCAATATCAAGCAGCTTTTGAAATTGCTTTCTCGAATTCTCTGGAAATGGAAAAGTTCTTTGCCTCATCTGAGTACGCTACTGCTACGAAAGAGATGGCAAAATATGTCAAAGGTCTGTATCCATTTCCCCAACGAACTGCTTACACTTTTGTCTACGACGGCAAAATGACTTTAGCAGGACAGCGGAGTTCTAGGGTCGCGGAACTGATTACCAAGATCGGAGCCACCAATCAATTAAAGGAGGACGTAGCTTTTCTAATGACTGGTAAGCTTTCTACTCCCAATCCTCAGATCGATGGTAAGTCTGGTTTAGGTCATTATTTGCAAGGCGTGCAACACTTCGGCATCACAGTCGATGACATGGCCAAAACGATGGAATTTTACATCGACGTGTTAGGCGGTAAAGTCGCTCTTCTTGGCAATGGATTTATCGGCCCGGTGTTGCAAAATAATCTCTTTCAAAAAGAACAAATTGAGGCGATCGAAAGAAATGTCGATCCCAGAAGTTTGGGCGTACCCGATTTGGTTGACGGTTCCAAGGAATCGCTCGATGTGAGGTTCATTTCCTTCGGTAACACGGTGTTAGAGGTGATCCATTTCCGCGATGCCAAATTAACCCCGAACGCCCCTAATGTATTCCAAAAAGTTCCTAGCTGCGTCGGCTATGCAAACGTACCCCATATTTCTTTTCACGTCAAAGATGACGTAAATCTCAATGATTTTGCCAGGATACTGGAAGAGGAATGTCAAAGGCGAGGTTTGACTGAAGTTGTTTGCAACCGCGTTATTCACGTTAAATCTCACGAAGAAAGAAAAAAAGTAGCCCTTAAATATTACGCCAACAAGTTTTGGAACGATCCAGAATATTTTATCGAGGGTTACTCAGATTCAGATTTCGGAGATTTTTACGGCTGGTCATTGTTTTACTGTAAAGGGCCAAACGGGGAACAACTTGAGTTCAATCAAGTAACTCGGACAGCCAAACAAAACTTTATCAGAGCACAGCAGGAATATAACAACGCCCACGGCACAAATTTCGTTTGGCCATCAAGCCCCTTCAAAGAGCAAGCTGCGACAAGCAAAAGTGTCGGCGGTACAATGTCCGATCTGGTGAGGAATCTCTTCATCGTCGGCGAACCGATGAATGTGGATGGCTTCGTGACATTCTTTGCCGATGATGCTCTCTACAAGTTCAGCAATTTCCCTGTAGTGTACGGCCCAAAAGGTATTAAAGAAGCTTCAGCAACGCTCGTTTCCAAGGTGAAAGCCGTTCACCACGAGATCCAGGCAATGTGGGAAGTGGGCGATACAGTAATTTGCGAAATGCAAGTAGAATACATCCGTTACGACGGCAAGGTTTTTAAACTTCCCTGCTGCGACACCATCCGCATTAAGAACGGCAAGATTCAAGAAATGTGGGTGTATATGGATATCAATCCTGTTTTCTCCTGAAAAGAGAAAATAAAATTGGGGTTCAAACTGCCCAGCTAATCTAAATCGGGCTTGATTGAACAAACAAAGCTAAGTTGAGTTCCCTAAATCGCAAAGGATAGCAAATCTATGCCAGAAGTTAAGACCGACTACCTAACCGAACAAAAATGGGATTGGCCTCATACGAAAAAGTGGCCAAAATTTTCCGGAAAAAGGATAGACATAATTAAACAGATGTTTCTGGCTGGTGAAGCGATCAACGTCAATAATTTCGTTAAGTTCTACACCGAAGACGCCCTGTACCAGTTCAGTAACTTTCCGGTTGTCTACGGACACGAGGGTATTAAAAATGCTTCTACCGGTTTTCTAGAAAAGTGCGAAGGTGTACACCACCACATTAAAAATATTTGGGAAATTGGAGAAGATACCGTAGTCGTTGAAATGGAAGTCACTTACTTCCGCCACGACGGCAAAATATTTACCCTTCCCTGCTGCGACACAGTTCGCTTTAAGGGCGATAAAGTCCAAGAATTGCGGATATACATGGATATCAGTCCGGTGTTTGCCGACTGAGGTTGTGTTTGAATAAGTTAGCCCCAACTGCCAACTAAAAAGTTGGGGTTAAAAGCCGCAAAGTTCACAGTCAGAGAAGTTGAGTAGGTTTTCTGTTCTGGAACTCAGTAGTTAGCTGAATGCCTGGAAATTACTCAGAAAGAGCCAAAATAATGACCGCAGTTAGGAAAAACACGAATTTTTTGCGTACCTCTTTAATCTCTGTAGTTTCAGCAGCTAGTATCGCATCTGCTGCTGCTGCAATGCCTGCGGCAGAAACCTCGTCACAGAAGGTAGAAACGCCAGCAAATGCTGAAGTTGTTGAGCCTGAAATTAACGCGGAAACTTTAATCCTAACCGAACTACAGTTGCCAGCGGTAGCGGAGATTAACGCTAATCCAAATGTAGCTGTTTTTCCTCGCGAAAATGCCGCTTCTGTTGCCTCAATCCAGGCAAAAACTTTTCCAATTCAAACTAATTCTAGTTTTTTAGAGCCATTTAACAACACTAGCTTATTAAAAAGTACTGCTTTCGATCGCAAAAATTCTCTTTCCCAGCTGCCTGATGTCGTCGAAACCAAACAATCCATATTGCCAACTCAGACAAAGCAGCTAAGGGTAGCTGAGATTGAGCCTAACCCCAAGGAAACCGTTACTGCACAAAACACGGCTGCTCCTCAAAACCCCCAGACAAGAAGTTCCGCCGTCGAAAGCGATACCAGACTCCAAAATGGAACGAACAGATCCAAACCAAAAAACCCTTTAGCTCAAGTTACCTCAGTTTCCCAGCTTTCTGACGTACAACCTACAGACTGGGCTTTCCAAGCCTTGCAGAGCTTGGTTGAGCGCTACGGTTGTATTGAAGGGTATCCCGATCGCACTTTTCGCGGTAATAGAGCAATGACCCGCTACGAATTTGCCGCCGGGTTAAATGCCTGTTTGGAAAAGATTCAGGAACTGATCTCCTCTGTGAAACCTTCCGTTTCCGAGGCTGACTTAAACAGTCTGCGACGATTACAGCAAGAATTTGCCGCCGAACTGGCAACACTGCGAGGTCGTGTGGACTCCCTAGAAGCTCGCACGGCGAAACTGGAAGCAACCCAATTCAGCACTACTACCAGATTATTTGGCAATATCAGATTTCAAACAAACGCTTATTTTTCGGGCGAAGGTGATACGGAAACAATCTTTCAACATATTGCCTATTTGGGCCTTTTAACTAGCTTCACCGGTCGCGATTTGTTGCTAACTGGGATTGGAATTACAAACACTGTTTTCCCCGATTTAGCAACAACTAATGCGGGGAAATTTGTCGGCTCGACACGCGAAGGTGCTGCGGATGCTTCGGCTTCCGGCGATACCGGAGATGCTGCTAGAATCATCACTTTACAGTATCAATTCCCACTCACGGATAAAATAAATGTCAACGTGATTGCGGGTAATCGGTATCGCTTCGATCCGCTCACAGCTCGTCGGTTCCTGCCATACTATCAGGTTGGTAATGGCCCTGCCAGTACTTTTGCTGAGGCACCTCCTATTTATTTGCTCGGCGGTGGAGCTGGGTTAGCCATAGATTACGAGATGTTTAAAGGAACGGTGCTAACCTTAACTTACATATCGACATTTGCTAACGAACCTGGTTCTAAAGCTGGCTTGTTTAACGGAGATTATGTAGCATCCGCTCAACTAAATTACAATCCCGTTCGTAAGTTTTTCTTGCAAGGTGTATATCAGAACGGTTACTTTGGTACTCGCACATTTCCTGACGGTCAGATTGGCAATTTCGGCTTTAATAACGGTCAATTCTTCCGAGGCAATGGTTTTATAGGTAGTGCCTTGGCAAATCGCTTTGACGATCCAGGTGTGTTGTTCGATGAAGCATCTGCTGTTTCTACCAATGCTTATCATGTGGGAGGGTACTACGAAATTAGCCCTAAATTCGTGCTCGGTGGCTGGGTTGACTATATCAAAGCCAGACTAATCGGCAAAGGTGATGCTGATATTTGGACTTATTCAGTTCAAGCTGCATTTCCGGATTTATTTAAGCAGGGAAATTTGGGCGGTTTAGTTGTGGGTATGGAACCAACTCTCACCGGTTTCAAAAAGGGAGATCGCTATGTCGGTACATTCGACAACGATACATCCCTGCATATCGAGGCTTACTACAGGTATCAGGTCAACAATAATATCTCCGTTACTCCATCAGTGATTTGGATTACAGCTCCTAACCAAGATGCTGATAATGAAGACATTGTTATCGGTGGGGTTAGAACTACGTTCAACTTCTAGTTGTCAAACTTAGTTTCACTTATCCCTACTAAGGCGTCTTACTTTTCTACTTTTAAGGCAAAGATAGATAGGCGGTCACTGGATAGTCAACTATTACAACTACTTGGCGATCGCTATCAGATTTTGCCCTATTTGACAAGCGGTAAACTTAATTTTGGTTTTCAACTAACATCTTGCTTAGTTGTTGGCAGTCTAGTGCAGATGCCAAGATAAAGGGAACCATAAAATTAAGTTAAACAACCTCAACATCTGGAAATTTTTACCATCCAGAAGATAATTTCTTTACGTCAATACTTCAAATCCAAAAAAAACTTTCCATTTCAAGAAATATTTAATTTATGTTAAGAATGGAGAGCGCTGCAAAAAATGATGTTTTCATAGGAGAATACGGTTGATTGATAGTAGTTAAAAGTTTGCTTGCGACGTGGGGAGTAGTTTGTAAAGCAAATAAGTGTTTTTGCTGGAAACAGGACAACAGAAATAGCGAAGTAGTAGCCAACCCGTAAATAGTAAAGCTTTCCTTTATCAGCAAGAAAGCTGTTTAACAAAATGGGTTAGCACCAGCCAGCAAAATGATTACACAAATATGCAAACAAACAAGGAGTCAGAAAAGCATGACATCTGAGAGTAAAGGCAAAATCGGCGTAATCATTGAAGAACATTTCGATGCCACAGAATATCGGCGCTTCAATGAGTTTTTTCCAGAACGAGGTTATGAGGTAGAGTACATTTCCCACTTGTGGGGAAACGAATCACTAAAATTCGGCTCTAACCCAGAAAATGACCAAATTGAGTTTCATGTCACGGTCACCAAAGAAATTAACGATGTCGAGCCATCTGAGTACAAAGGCATCATTTGTATAGGTGCCTATGCAATGGATCGTCTGAGATATCAAGTTTCCGTAAAGAAAGGCCAAAAAAATCAAGCTCCAGCAGTAGCGTTTCTTCGGAAAGCTATCAGTGAGGAGAATGTGAAACTAGGTACAATTTGTCATAGTTTGTGGCTTTTCTGCGCCGATCGCGACTTACTGGAAGGTCGCAAAGTTACCTGTGCCCACAACATCATCTGCGATGTTGAAAATGCAGGTGGCGATGTAGTATATGACGGTGATGTGACCGCCGATCTAGTTATAGATGGCAATCTGATTACGGGTAAGCATCCAGGCGTTGTAGACGAATTTATGGAAGCTTTCGTAGCAGAAATTGAGAAAGCGGAACAAAAGCAGACGGTAGCAGCTGGTTAACCCACTGGCGATCGCATAAAAGTTTCCACAAGTTAATTTACTCATCCAGGAGGCGATTCCAATGGATCACATGAGTTTTTCGTTTTCCGATACGATCGGTGGGTATGTCACCCACTTTAACCGCCAAGAAAAATCTTTTGGCATCAAAACATCAGATGGGCGGGAATACACGGCTCATTTAACTCCAACTGCCTGGGGTCGGATTGCTCAGAACTTGGAAGAAGGTTACATTGATGCTACTCAACGACTGGGCGAATTATTAACTCCCGGTCAGCACGTATTCGCATACGGTGTCTTCTATCCCCAGGGCGACGGTCACAAATTTGATGTGAAATCTTTTGTGTTTCCCGGCGAAGCGCCCGATAAATATCGCCACGAAGAACCGGATTGGTGGGTAAAACAAGTTCGCTCCATTGCTGACTCTTACCTGAAGTGGCAATTTGATTATCCCAACAAGGAAATCAATTATCGCGAATACCGCACTATGCTCAACCTCGCTGGTGCCAAAAAGCAGGAAGACTTTCTCCAAGAAACCGATACTGTTTCCCGACTGGTTTACGGTTTTGCTTCAGCTTTTATGCTGACGGGGCATGACCGCTTCCTAGAAGCCGCTGAAAAAGGCACCGAATACCTGCGGGATCATATGCGGTTTTACGACCCGGACGAAAACCTGATTTACTGGTATCACGGCGTTAAGGTAACGGGCAACCGCGAGCAAAAACTGCTGACATCAGAGTTTAGCGACGACTACGATTGTATCCCGGCTTACGAACAAATTTACGCCTTAGCTGGCCCGATGCAAACTTACCGGGCTAGTGGCGACCCGCGCATCCTCAAAGATGCGGACATGACTATAGATTTGTTTGACAAATTCTATTTAGATAAAGAGAAGGGTGGATATTTCTCCCACCTCGACCCCATCACCCTCGACCCGCGTGCGGAGTCGCTGGGCCGCAACCAAGGTCGGAAGAACTGGAACTCAGTGGGCGACCACGCTCCGGCTTACCTGATCAACTTGTATTTGGCTACCGGCGAACAAAAATACGCCGATATGTTGGAGTACACCTTCGATACGATCGAAGCCCACTTCCCTGACTACGATAACAGCCCCTTTGTTCAAGAAAAATTCTACGAAGACTGGAGCCACGATAAAACTTGGGGTTGGCAACAAAACCGCGCTGTTGTTGGGCACAACCTCAAGATTGCCTGGAACTTGATGCGGATGCAAAGCCTCAAACCCAAAGATAAATACGTGGACTTTGCCAAAAAGATTGCTGCTATCATGCCAGCAGTGGGCAGCGACCAACAGCGCGGCGGTTGGTACGATGTGGTAGAGCGCGTCTTAGGTGAGGGCGAAGAACAGCACCGCTTTGTTTGGCACGATCGCAAAGCTTGGTGGCAACAAGAACAAGCTATTCTAGCTTATTTGATCCTGCACGGTATTGAGAAAGACCCAGAGTACTTGCGTCACGCTCGCGAAGCTTGTGCCTTCTACAACGCTCACTTCCTCGATCATGACGACGGTGCCGTTTACTTCAACGTCCTGGCAAACGGTCTGCCTTTCCTGATGGGCACGGAACGGTATAAGGGCAGCCACTCTATGAGCGGTTACCACTCGACGGAATTGTGCTACTTGGCAGCAATTTACCAAAACTTGCTGATCTTCAAGCACCCGATGGACTTCTACTTCAAGCCGATACCGGGAGGGTTTAAAGACAATACCCTGCGCGTATCGCCAGATATTCTGCCTCCTGGCAGCATCGCAATTGGTAAAGTTTGGATTAACGATGAAGAGTACACCAATTTTGATGCCGATGGCCTGACAGTCAAGCTGCCAGACACCCAAGAACGAGTCAAAGTTAAAGTGCAAATCGTTCCTAAATAGGTGAGGATAGGATTGGGAATTGGGGAATCGCAATTTCAGATTTTAGATTTGAGATTTCAAATTGAAATATTTCTTGAATCTAAAATCTAAAATTTGAGATTGGCAATTCCCTATTCCCTATTCCGAAGAAAATCGAAAATCCAAGATTGCAAATCCCAAATCAAAAGATGGACATCAATATAAAGACGCTTCCAGATGAAGTAACTGTGGTGGAAATGGTCGGTGACATTGATGCCAGCACCGCACCGAAAGCCCAAGCGGAAATTTTACCGTTAGCCGTGGCTGGAAGCAAAATTCTGCTAGATATGACCAAGGTTCCCTATACCTCCAGTGCAGGCTTGCGAATGCTGCTTTCACTGTATCGGCAGATAGATGCTAACAAAGGGAAACTGGTGCTGGTGGGGATTTCCGAGCAAATTCAGGACACCATGTCCGTTACTGGCTTCTTGGAGTATTTCACTAGATGCGACACAGTTGATTCGGGGCTAGAAATCCTCAAGGGGTAGGCAATGGATTACGGACGTATTGATATTCATCCCACCCATACATACGGCGACTTCAAGCTGCGTCGGGGGCGTCCATCTCCTTTCGGGGCTACTCTAGTGCCCGGTGGTGTCAATTTCTCAATTTTTTCCTCTTACGCCAAATCCTGTGTTTTGGTGCTATTCCAAAAGCACGCCAAGGAACCGATGGCGGAAATTCCGTTTCCAGACGAGTTCAGGATTGGCAATGTTTTTTCCATGATCGTATTCGACTTGGATTACGAAAATATCGAATACGGCTACCGCATGGATGGGCCTTTTAATCCGAAGGAAGGCCACTGGTTTGACTCCAGTAAAATTCTGATGGATCCCTACGCCAAGCTGATTGGCGGTCGGGATGTTTGGGGAGAAACGCCAGACTGGAGCGATATTTATCACCATCGCGCTCGTATCGCTTTAGATGACTTTGACTGGGGCGATGACCGTCCCCTGGAAATACCGCCAGAAGACTTGGTTGTCTATGAGATGCACGTCCGCAGTTTTACCAAGCATCCTTCGTCTCAAGTGAAGCATCCCGGCACTTTTGCCGGCATTAGGGAAAAAATCCCTTACATCAAAGAGTTGGGCATCAATGCGATCGAATTGATGCCAGTCTACGAATTCGATGAATTTGAGAATTCGCGCCCCAATCCCGTCAGACCCGGTGAAACACTGCTCAATTACTGGGGTTACAGTACGGTGGGGTTTTTTGCACCCAAGGCCGGTTACGCAGCTACCGGCAAACTGGGGATGCAGGTTGATGAGTTAAAAACTTTAGTCAAAGAACTGCACAAAAACGGCATCGAAGTAATTCTCGATGTGGTGTTCAACCATACGGCAGAAGGCAACGAGTACGGCCCTTACATTTCATTTCGGGGTATTGACAACAAAACGTACTATATGCTAACGCCGGATGGTTATTACTATAACTTCAGCGGCTGCGGCAACACGCTCAACTGCAACAATCCGATCGTCCGTAACATTGTGCTGGATTGTTTGCGTTACTGGGCAGCAGAATATCACATTGATGGCTTCCGGTTTGACTTGGCCTCGATTTTGGGGCGCGACCCCAGGGGCTATCCTCTCCCCAATCCACCTCTGTTAGAAACCCTAGCCTTCGACCCGATTTTGGCTAAGTGCAAACTGATTGCCGAAGCTTGGGACGCTGGTGGGCTCTACCAGGTAGGTTCTTTCCCCGCATTCGGACGTTGGGCGGAGTGGAACGGTAAATATCGGGACACTGCGCGTAAGTTCCTCAAGGGGGATGCGTCCGCAGGGGAAATGGCACCCAGACTGAGCGGTTCGCCAGACCTCTATGCCTGGGAAGGTCGCGGGCCAGCCACATCGATTAATTTCATCACGGCCCACGACGGTTTTACGCTGATGGATATGGTTTCGTATAACTATAAGCACAACGAAGCCAACGGCGAAAACAACAACGACGGTAGCAACGATAACGATAGTTGGAACTGCGGTTGGGAAGGGCCAACGGACGATCCTGGCATTAACGCTCTGCGGAAGCGGCAGGTCAAAAATGCTGTGGCTATGCTGATGGTTTCCACTGGTGTGCCGATGATTCTCATGGGCGATGAGGTGGGACGCACTCAGTACGGCAACAACAATACTTATTGCCACGACAACGAGCTAAATTGGCAGGATTGGACGCTTTTGGAGAAAAACGCCGACCTGTTCCGCTTTTTCAAGAACTGCATTGCCTTCCGTCACGCTCATCCGGTGTTGAGAAGTAAATACCACTTCAGCAACAGGGATTATATGGGCAGCGGCTATGCCGATATTACTTGGCACGGCACTCAGGCGTGGAATGCAGATTGGTCGGGTCGCGCTCTCGCTTTTCTGCTCTGCGGCAAACACGCGAAAGCGGGAACGGTTGAGGATAACTATGTCTACGTCGCCATGAATATGCACTGGGAAGCTCTTTGGTTTGGAATCCCAGGTTTGCGAGATGGTATGAAGTGGCACGTTTTTGCCAACACGGGAGCTCCTACACCCGATGATATCTGGGAACCAGGCTCCGAACCGATGCTGGAAAATCAGTCGGGATTGTTGCTGGGCTCGCGCTCTGTGCTTATTCTCGTCGGTAAGTAAAACAAACAAAAGATTTCTGATTTTAGATTGTAAATCTAAAATCAAGAAAGATTTCAAATTTCAAATTTGAAATCTGAAATTTGAAATTTCCAATCTATTCACTAAAATCAGGAGAAAATAATGGCTTTGGACGTAAAGTTGGAAACAAAAACATCTGCCTCGAATGTCAAAATTGGCATAATCACTTTGTCTGGAGATTTGGATGCGAGTACCGCACCAGCGTTCAAAGCGGAAGTGGAAAAAGCGGCTAATGAGGGTGCAAAACGTCTCGTTTTGATGTTGTCCGGGCTGAATTATATGGCCAGCGCAGGTTTGCGGGTGCTGATCTTTTCAAAGCAAAAGATGGGTACAGATGCTGACATCTACGTTGTCGCTCCTCAAGAAGGTGTGCTGGATACTTTGGACAAGACCGGTTTCATTCAGGGTGTGATTTTGTTGGAAGAAGACGAGCCAGAAAAGTACGAACAATAATTAGAGATTTCAGATTTCAGATTTTAGATTTTAGATTTTAGATGCAAATCTAAAATCTAAAATCCAAAATTTTTCTTGATGGAAATTTGAAATATAAAATCCGAAATCAGAAATTACCAATTAATCCTGAAAGATTGAAGCCTGACTGTTGTCTATGGAATCTTTAACTGTACCTGGAAATCTAGACTCTTTGAGCGCGATCGCTCAATACGTTATGGCAGCTGCGGATGCAGCTGGGTTAGATAAAAAAGCATCTTATAAACTGCGTTTGGCGGTTGATGAAATCGCCACCAACATTATTATCCACGGCTACGAAGAAAACAATCTCCAAGGAGATGTTTGTATGATGGCCGATCTCGACGATAGCAGCCTGACTATTACCGTCGAGGATACCGCAATGGCTTTCGATCCTTTCCCTAAGTTATCCTTGGAGGAAGAAAAGATCGGTCTGCCAATGGAACAGAGGCCGATCGGGGGATTGGGAGTTTATCTAGCTATTCAAGGCGTCGATAAGTTCTTCTATGAAAGAGTGGGCGATCGCAATCGCAACACCTTTGTAGTCAAGCGAACCACGGCTAATGCTCAGTAGTAAAAGCTCAGCGGTTAGCAGTAAAAAAAATCACAACTGCTGACCGCTGAAAACTGTATACTAAACTTTCACATACCAAATTTGCAAAAACACAATTAAAAATAAACTATGGACATAAAAAAATTATTCTCCGGGTCTTTGCAATTCCGCATGACAGTCCTACTACTGGCTGCGGTAATTCCTCCTATGCTGATAGGCATATTAGTGACGAGTTGGTACGCGGGCGAGATATTGCGTAAAGACGCAAAGAAAGAATTGGCCGATAAAGGCAAAAATTTAGCTAAATTTGTGGGCAAATGGGAAGAAAGCAAAACCCTGGCACTGCGTAACCTAAGTCAGCAACCCGACGTTATCGGTATGGACCCAGCGAAGCAGAAAGCAATTCTAACTAAGATGCTGAGCGTGTATAAAAATTCTACGCTGACCGCTACTGACACAACGGGCAAAGTTATATCTACCAGCGACAAGCTGGATACATCTAACTATAGAGATCGCGAATGGTTCAAGGGTGCAATAGCCGGCAAGACAATCACTCGCCAGACCCTGATCAGCCGCACAACCAATAAACCGCGTTTGTGTTTGTCCACCCCGGTTCGGGGGGACAAAGCACCGCGACCCATACAGGGGGTAGTAGTGTCGTGTACGGATTTGACAGAAGTAGCTAAAGAAGTCGGTACAGTTAGTTTGGGAAAAACCGGTTATGCCTTTCTGGTAGATAACAAAGGTACAGTAATAGCTCATCCCGACCCATCAATTACCGCTAAACTTCTCAACGTCAGTACCCAACCAGCAGTAAAAGCTTTGTTAGATGGTAAAAGAGGTAATTTTTCCTTCACCGATCAAGGCACAAATTGGCTCTCCTATATCATTCCTTTACAAAATGGCTGGGGTGTGGTAGTCAAACAGCAAGAGAGCGAAGTGTTGGAGGAAGCAACGCGCTTTGGACAACTTGCCTCGGTTTTGGCGGTATTTGGAGCTTTGGCAGTTGGGGGTATAACTTGGTGGTTGGCTAGCACTCTGGTGCGTCCGATTAAGGATCTGACTGTGGAAGCGAAAGCGATATCCACGGGTAATTTAGACCGCCGAGTCAAGATTGACCGAGAAGATGAACTGGGAACTCTTGGCGTTGCTTTCAATAAAATGGCAGAGCAATTGCAAGAACTCATTGACGTACAAGTCAAGTCGGCAATGGCGAGAAGCGAAATAGAAAAAGGACGGCAGATTCAGAAAGATTTTCTGCCAGAAACGCTACCGCAGCCGGAAGGTTGGGAAATTGCCGCAGTTTTTGAACCAGCTCGTCAGGTAGCAGGCGATTTCTACGATTCTTTCCCTCTTGTTGATGGCAAAATAGGTGTGGTAATTGCCGATGTCTGCGACAAGGGAGTGGGTTCGGCTCTGTTTATGGCTTTGTTCCGCAGTTTGATTCGGGCGATCGCTCAGCAAGACTATTCTGACGATCGCACAGCTTTAAAAAATGCGATGGAGTTTACCAATAACTACATTGCCACCAACCACAGCCGGACAAATATGTTCGCCACTATGTTTTTTGGCGTATTCGATCCCAAAACTGGAGAATTGAACTACGTCAATGGCGGTCACGAACCGCCAATTATCATGAGTCCGGATGGTACAAAAATACGCCTCAAACCAACAGGGCCAGCGGTGGGAATGCTGCCTAACCTAAAATTTAAGGTGGAACAAGCCCAATTAAAACCGGGAGACATTTTGGTTAGCTACACTGATGGTGTTCCAGAAGCTAAAGATACAGAAGCGCAATTCTTTACAGAAAAGCAACTGCTCTCGCTCCTGGAGCAGCCCATAGCCTCTGCACTCTCTTTACTGGAAACTATTGAGGCAAAGGTAAAGCAACATATTGGCAAAGCGGATCAGTTTGACGACATTACCATGTTGGCTGTGAGACGGTCACAAGAAAAATAGTTCTATGAGCGATCGCGATAATTCAAAAGAAGAACTGCTGGCAGAATTGGAATCGCTGCGCCAAGAGGTAGCAAAGCTAAAAAGCGCTGAAGCTGCTTTTAAGGCGCAAAGCGAGCTGCTGGAGAATTTGGTGGAAATGGCGCGAAGTTCAGCCGAAAAGCATCTGCTGACGGGGATTTTGAAAAAGACCCTGGAGGTTGCCACCAGGTTGACGGATGCAGAGAGAGGCAGTTTGTTTTTGCTCGATCGCGATGGTGCTGTCACCGCCAGTATCCTAACGCGCAAAGACGCCACTGCGGAGGAAAGTACTCAACTAATCGGAGCTGTTCTGGATAAGGGTCTGGCAGGTTGGACGATCCGCAACCGTCAAGTAGGATTGATCGCTGATACCAGACTCGATGACCGTTGGTTTGAGTTTCCCAATCAGCCTTACAAGGTTGGCTCGGCGCTAGCTGTTCCTATCCTCAGAGGCGAAGCTTTGCTGGGCATTCTCACTCTGCTTGACAGCGAGGTCGGTCATTTTACCTCGGAACAAGCTTTGCAAATGCTCTTAACAGCGGAACAGATCGCCTTAGCGCTAGAAAATGCTCAACTCTATGCCAAACTGGATGAATCTTACAGTTCGTTAGAAAAGACTAAACTAGCTTTGCAAAACGAACTGGAAAAAGGTCGGCTTCTACAAAGAGATTTTTTACCCGATCGATTGATCCAGCCTTCTGGGTGGGAAATTGCGGCTTGCTTCTACCCCGCCCGCGAAGTGGCTGGGGATTTCTATGACGCTTTCACACTGCCTGGGGACTATGTGGGTCTGGTCATTGCGGATGTATGCGACAAAGGTGTGGGTGCAGCTTTGTTTATGGCGTTGTTCCGCAGCTTAATGCGGCTGTTTTCCGGTCAAATTCGCTTGGAAGAATCGGATGTGCTAAAGAGAGAGCCCTCTATCACACCAGACGATGCGATCGCACCCCATAAAGCTGACTACTCCGCAGAAATCGACGCTCTTAAAGCTGTTTCCCTTACCAACAATTACATCGCCAAAACTCACTGGCAGATGAGTATGTTTGCCACAATGTTTTTTGGTGTGCTAAACCCTGCCACCGGTTTGCTCACTTACGTTAATGGTGGGCACGAGCTACCAATTATTATTGGTTCTTCTGGTGTCAAGCACCGCTTGAAGCCGACTGGCCCCGCAGTGGGCATAATGCCTAACGCGAAGTTTAAAACTCAACAAGTTCAGCTAGAACCTGGTGATATTTTATTAACTTACACCGATGGGGTACCGGAAGCTCACAATCCCGAAGGTAAATTTTTCACCGAGCAAAGGTTGCTAACTTTAGCCCAAGAGCCTACAAATAGTGCAAATGCTTTACTGGACACCATTGAAAAAAGTTTGCGCGACCACATCGCCGATACAGTTCAATTTGACGATATCACTATGCTGGCTTTGCGTTGGGCAAAAAATTCTAGCTAGAGCGTCGGGGAAGAATACAGGGTAATCGCATCTAAAAGCGGGCCAGCACAACTTCCAAAAAGTACCCTACCCAAAAATTTCAGCGATTATGACAGGCTTATTGATAATTAGTAGGCTGACGAGAGAGCCTACACATTATCTATCGGTTCTAACAGAAGATGTAAATCTGTTAGAATATAGTCATGTTGAACTTGACCTACAGCTACCGAATTTATCCAAGTCTTGACCAGGAAGCTCAAATGCTTGAGTGGTTGGAGCAATGCCGTCGCGTGTATAACTACGCTTTGGCAGAGCGAAAAGACTGGACGGGTTCGCGTAAGTGTCCGGTCAACGCTTGCAGTATCAAGCAGGAATACATTATCCCTGCTGAAGCGCCATACCCCGACTACTACAAACAGCAAAATGCGCTGACCAAGGCAAAAGAGGAGATCCCAGAACTCAAAGCAGTTCACTCTCAGGTTCTGCAAGATGCTTTGAAACGGCTGGATAAGTCGTTCAAGTTCATGCAGGAACGAGGGTTTGGCTTTCCTCGCTTCAAAAAGTTTGGTCAGTACCGTTCGTTTGTCTTTCCGCAGTTCAAATCGAATCCAGTCAACGGATTTGAAATCAAACTGCCGAAAGTTGGAGCGATGCCCATTAACTTGCATCGACCCATCCCTGAAGGGTTTGAGGTCAAACAGGTGCGTGTGGTGTTCAAGTCGTCTGGATGGTACGCGCAATTGATTTTGCAAGCGGATATTTCCGTTCCTGATGTGATGCCCCACGGTGAACCGATTGGCATAGATTTGGGATTGGAGAAGTTCTTGGCTGTATCGACTGGGGAACTGGTAGAACGCCCTCGCTTTTTCGTGGATTTGCAAAGCAAGCTTGGATGGCTGCAACGCAAATTGAGAAACAAGAAAAAAGGTTCTGCTAACTACCGGAAGATTCAAGCCAAGATTCGCAAACTGCATGAACATATCTACAACGTTCGTCGTGAGTTCCATTTCCTAGTAGCTCACAAACTTTGTAACAATGCTGGGATGATTTTTGCTGAGGACTTGAACCTCAAAGCAACCAGTCGCGGGATGCTGGCAAAGCATTGTCTGGACGCTGCTTGGGGTAGTTTCCTAGAAATCCTCAAGTGGGTTTCGTGGAAGCGTGGGGTCTACTTTGCCAAGGTTGACCCCAATGGAACAAGCCAAACCTGTCCTCAGTGTGGAGCGCATACTGGGAAAAAGGAACTCAGTGAACGGGTGCATCATTGCGATGAATGTGGATATACAACTGACCGAGATGTTGCTGCCGCTCAAGTGGTGGAGCAACGAGGTCTTGTAGCCGTTGGACAGACGGTGATACTGCCTGTGGAGGAAGGTTGCGACAGAACCCCGATGAAGCAGGAAAAACCAACCGTGAGGAAGGGAAGCCCGCGCTCTACCCGAAGCGGGTGAGCGTCGGGAGGATGTCACATTGGCAATTAGCTGTTATCCCCACTCATCGATGGAACAAGATTTTTCCGAGCCGAAAACTTTTATAGAACGGGCGATCGATCGCCATCCCCCGATCGTACCTCCCAACACTTCCGCCCTGGAAGCGATCGCTGCTATGAGCAACTCTCGCTCCAGTTATGTCTTAATCGCCACACAACATAAAGTAATCGGTATTTTCACAGAACGGGATGTTGTCAAAATCACCGCCAACAAAATCTCCTTAGAGGGCGTCCCGATCTCTCAGGTGATGACTCGGCAATTGATTACCCTCAATATTGCAGAAGCCAACGATATTTTCTCGATATTAGCTTTGCTACGTTCATCCCAAATTCGTCATTTGCCCATCACAGACGAAGACGAAAAGGTGGTAGGCGTTATCACTCCACAAAGTTTAAGGGCAATCCTCAAACCCAGCGATTTGCTGCAAATGCGGCGCGTCAGGGAAATTATGACAACGGAAGCAATCTCTGTTACTACCGAGGTTTCGGTTTTTGAGGTAGCGCAGCAGATGGCGACCCACCGCAAAAGCTGCATTGTCATTTGCGAACAAGCCACTCGCCATTCCTCCCCGTGTACAGAAAGGGATGAAGAAACAGAAGAAAATTTGTTATTGGAAAAAAAGTTTAAGGTAAATACAGCTAACCAACCTCAAAAACCGATTGGCATTATTACCGAACGAGACATTGTTAAATTTAAAGCCAAAGGGCTGGATATCGTTGAAACACCAGCCACAGCAGTTATGAGTTCCCCTCTGGTTCTCGCGCAGCTCAATTTTACATTGTGGCAAGCCAATCAAATCATGCAGCAGCACAACATCCGGCGCTTGGTAGTAGTTGACGAGCGCGGATATTTAGCTGGAATCATCACCCAAAGTACTCTATTGCAAGCTTTAGATCCTGTGGAAATGTACTCTACCGTGCAAATTTTACAACAAACTATCACTGAAACAACCCAGGAGTTGAAACAGCAAGTCGCGCAACGCAAACAAGTAGAGGAAGCCTTGCGAGATGCCAAGAAATATTTAAAAGCAGAAGTTTTAAAGCGAACTCTGGAATTAACTCTTGCTAACGCTCAACTTCAGCAAGCTCTTAACGAGCGCATTGAAGCCGAAGCGGAAGTGCGCCGTCTCAACGCCTTCCTGGAACAACGAGTACAAGAACGCACGGCTCAATTACAAGCGAGTAACCAAGAATTGCAACAAGCTCTCAGCAATCTAAAATCTACGCAAGAAGAATTGATTCAAGCAGAAAAAATGGCAGCATTAGGACAGCTAATTGCAGGTATAGCTCACGAAATTAACACTCCGCTAGGAGCTATTCGAGCTTCAATTAGTAATATTTCCACTGCATTAGAAAAATCAATTCGCCAATTGCCCCAACTTTTCGAGCAGCTAGATAACAACGATCGCATTCAATTGTTTGCCTTATTAGAAACTGTTCGCCAAAACCCTCAAGACCTTTCTTTCAAAGAAGAACGGCAATTTAAACGCGCTCTGAAAAAAGAATTACAAGCCCAAGGTATTGAAGAAGCTGATGCGATTGCTTCTACTCTGATTAAAATAGGTATTACTCAAAATATCGAGATTATTATTCCTCTTTTGCGCTCTTCCAATTACAAGTTAATTTTAGAAGCAGCTTCTTATTGGTCAGTGCAACAAAATAACGTTCAGAATATTATAATGGCGAGCGAGCGAGCCTCAAAAATTGTTTTAGCTCTTAAGAGTTACGCCCGTCAGGAAAATTTTGGGCAAATGACCGAGGCTAAGGTCACAGAAGGAATCGATCTCGCTCTAACTCTTTATCGCAATCAGTTAAAACAAGGAATTGAAGTAATCAAAAATTATCAAGACGTACCAACCATACTATGTTATCCAGAAGGGATAAATCAAATTTGGACAAATTTGATTCATAATGCTATCCAAGCCATGAATGGCAAGGGTAAGTTGAAAATAGATGTGTCCGAACGGGATAATCATATTGTAGTGCAATTTACTGATTCTGGTTGTGGCATTACACCAGAAATAAAAGATAAAGTATTTACACCTTTCTTTACAACGAAGCCTCATGGAGAAGGCAGCGGATTGGGGTTACATATTGCCCGTAAGATTATTGATGAGCATCACGGTAAAATTGAGTTAGAGAGCGAACGAGGTCGAACAACCTTTACGGTGTGGCTACCTATTAAATAAATTTAAGCTGAGGTAGTGTTATGGTCAAAAAAGCGATTTTATGTGTAGATGACGAAAGAATTGTACTGTTAAGTCTGCGAGATCAATTAACTAATTATTTAGGCGATCGCTATTTGTGCGAATTCGCAGAAAGTGCTGACGAAGCTTGGGAAATTATTGAAGAATTAAACCAAGAAGATGTCAAAATTCTCATCATTGTCTCTGATTGGCTCATGCCCAATATGAAAGGAGATGAATTTCTTATTAAAGTTCACGAACAATTCCCCAACATTGTGACGGTATTATTGACTGGACAAGCGGATGAGGAAGCCATAGAACGAACTCGAAAGTACGCAAACCTGCATAGCTACATACCCAAACCTTGGGATGAAGAAAATTTAATCCAAATCCTTAAATCCGGGTTGGAGGAAAGCAATGAGTAAAGGCGCGATTATCTGCATTGACGATGAAAGAGTTGTACTCGTCAGTCTGAGAGATCAGCTAAATAATCATCTGTCAAACGAGTTTGATATTGAACTGGCTGAAAACGGCGAAGAAGCTTTAGAAATTTTGGCGGAATTACAAGCAGATGATATAGAGATACCTCTAATTATTTGCGACCAAATAATGCCGGGTATAAAAGGGGATGAACTGCTAATCAAAATTCATTCCCTCTACCCGAAAATATTGAAGATTATGTTGACTGGACAAGCTAGTACCGAAGCAGTGGGCAATGCACTGAATCGTGCCAATCTTTATCGTTACATTGCTAAACCTTGGGACGAAACCGACCTTTGTTTGACAGTTACAGAAGCAATTCGCAGTTATTTTCAGGATAAAGAATTAATTTATAAAAATCAGGTTTTACAAAAAATTAGAACGGAATTGGAAGAGTTAAACGCATCTCTAGAACAGAAGGTGATCGAACGTACAACGGAACTAGCAAAAGCCAATGCCCAACTGCAACAGGAAATTAACGAGCGCAAGTTACTAGAACAAAAGCTCAGCACTTCTGAAAGGCAAATTCGGACAATATTTGAGGCAATGTCTGAGATTGTATTAATTGTAAACGACCGTGAAGAAATCACCGCAGTACCAACAAATCCCGGTCGTTTTTATAAACTTGAAACTGACCTTGTTAATTTAACCATCGAACAATTTTTTCAAGACAAAAACAATACTTGGTTTGGTAAAGTTCGCCAAGCATTAGACAGCCAAGAAACAATCAACTTTGATTACAATCTGCCCGTCGGCGAACGGGAAATTTGGTTTGCAGCGAGCATTTCCCCGCTACCAAATAATTCGGTTACATGGGTGGCCCGCGACATTAGCGATCGCAAACAAGCCGAAGCAGCTTGGGAGAAAGCTAAAGAAGCTGCTTTACGCGCCAATCAAGCTAAAAGCGAATTCCTCTCGAAGATGAGCCACGAATTGCGAACCCCACTCAATGCTATCCTGGGTTTTACGCAACTGCTTGCCCGCGACAATAGCCTCAATCAAGTGCAACGGGAACAATTGGGAATAGTTGAACGCAGCGGAGAGCATTTATTGCAGCTGATTAATGATGTACTGGAAATGTCCAAAATTGAGGCTGGCAGAATCGCTTTCAATGAGAATAACTTTGATTTAATTTCTACGCTCAACTCGATCAAAGAAATGCTGCAACTCAAAGCCGAATCTAAAAGATTGCAGCTGATTTTCGATTGCGATCCCAATACTCCGCAATACCTGCGAACAGATGAAAATAAATTGCGTCAGGTTTTAATTAACCTCATTGGCAACGCCATCAAATTTACTTCGTCTGGAGGTGTGGTATTGCGCGTGATGCCAGGAAATGATTTAGCAGAAATTCTAAGCAAAAATTCCACAAAATCCCGCAAGCTTTTGTTTGAAGTAGAAGATACCGGCCCTGGTATAGCGCCCCACGAGCTTGATAATTTATTTGAGCCTTTTGTGCAAACAGAAACGGGAAGAAATTCGGAGCAAGGTACTGGTTTGGGTTTGCCGATTAGCCGACAATTCGTACAATTGATGGGAGGGGATATTACTGTTAACAGTGTGTTGGGTGAGGGAACTCTTTTTAAATTTGATGTTAAAGTTGAGCTGGTAGAAGCGAAAGAAGTTCAAACTTACCAGTCAAGTAAAAGAGCGATCGCATTAGCTCCCAATCAACCAAAATATCGGATTTTAGCAGTAGACGATCGCTGGGAAAGCCGCCAACTTTTGATTCATCTGCTCTCCCCTCTTGGCTTCGATATGCGTGCAGCAGAAAACGGTCAACAAGCTATTGAAGAGTGGCAAAGTTGGGAACCACATCTAATATTAATGGATATGCAAATGCCTGTGATGGATGGGTACGAAGCGACTAAATATATTAAAGCGCATTTAAAAGGTCAAGCTACCGTAATTATTGCCTTGACTGCCAGTGTTTTTGAAGAAAATCGAATCACCGTTTTATCAGCAGGTTGCGATGATTTTGTGCGGAAGCCTTTTCGAGAAGAAGTACTTTTGGAAAAGATCGCTACTTACTTGGGGGTGCGTTACGTTTACTCGGAAGTGCAATCTACTACTTCCACCCAATCTAGAGAAAGTCAAAAGCAGCTAGAACCGGAATCTATGACTGTAATGCCTTCTGAGTGGATAACACAGCTATATGAGGCGGCTGATTCTATCGATAATGACCGTATTTTGGAACTGATTGCCGAAATTCCAGCAGAAGAAGCCTTTTTAGCCCAATATTTGACGGATTTAGTCAAAAAATTTCGTTGCGATGCAATTATCGATTTAATTGAACGAATTAATCGTTAGGGTAAGTTCGACAGAGTTCAGAAACCCTCTTTTTCTCAAAAACGGGGTTTCTGGGATTGTTCGATCGTGCTATTGACAAATTTGCCTAAAGTGTGATTGTGTTGGTTTGAGAATAATTACTTAGGAATTAATACTCATTAAAACATCTTCTCGCTTTTTACTCGATTTCTACCCCAATTTTTTTACTTTTAAGCTGTAATGTCTCAACTCAAGGCAGTTAAATAGCTGTCTGAAGCGATAAAAGTAAATTAATTTTAGGAGAGCTTGACAAAATGCTTGACGCTTTTTCCAGAGTTGTAGAACAAGCTGACAGAAAGGGCGCTTACCTGAGCGACGACGAAATTAATGCTCTTTCGGCAATGGTTTCCGACAGCAATAAGCGTTTAGATATAGTCAACCGCCTGACCGGCAACTCTTCCACGATTGTTGCCAACGCTTATCGCGCTTTGGTAGCCGAAAATGCTCAAGTTTTTAATGCTGGCGGTGCTTGCTTCCACAACCGCAACCAAGCTGCTTGTATTCGCGATATGGGCTTTATTTTGCGCTACGTTACCTATTCAGTTCTAGCAGGCGATGCCAGCGTGATGGACGATCGCTGCTTGAACGGTCTGCGCGAAACCTATCAAGCTCTCGGCACTCCTGGAAATGTTGTTGCTTCTGGCATTCAAAAGATGAAAGATGCAGCGATCGCGATCGCTAACAATCCCAACGGTATCAGCAAAGGCGATTGCAGCTCTTTGATGTCTGAAGTAGCTGGCTACTTCGATCGCGCTGCTGCGGCTGTTGCCTAAAAAGTCACCGACTTACACCTTTTGAAATCGTTTCACACAACATAGGAGTATAAAAGCATCATGAAAACCCCCTTGACCGAAGCAATTGCAGCAGCAGATTCTCGTGGCGCATACGTTAGCAACACCGAATTGCAAGCGATTTTTGGTCGTTTCAACCGCGCTAAAGCTGGTTTGGAAGCATCTCGTGCATTCGCCGCTAATGGCAAAAAATGGGCTGAAGCAGCAGCCAATCACGTTTATCAAAAATTCCCTTACACTACTCAAATGCAAGGCCCGCAATATGCCTCTACCCAAGAAGGCAAAAACAAGTGCGTGCGCGATATCGACCACTACCTGCGTACTATCAGCTACTGCTGTGTAGTAGGCGGTACAGGCCCCTTGGATGAGTACGTAGTAGCCGGTGTTAAAGAACTCAACGCTGCCCTTGGTCTGTCTCCCAGCTGGTATGTTGCGGCTCTGGAATTCGTCCGCGACAATCACGGTCTATCGGGTGATGCGGCTGGTGAAGCCAACAACTACATCAACTATGCCATCAACGCTTTAAGCTAAGAAGGCTTTTGGGTCTGAGATATAGGCAATCGTCGAGCGGTCGGTTATTGGTAATCGGTCATTAGTAATTGTTCGCTGTTCATTGTTAAGAGAATCAGCAATTAACGCGAACACTAAATAATAATTAATGACTGATAACTAATACCTGATAGCAGCAATTGTCTGTTTTCCAGACCCTGATTCATAAAAAGTGGATGGAAAGCCAAAAATTTGCAAGGGAGCTTAAAAAATGAGCAGTTTAGCGGTCGAAGAGCGGCTGGGAATTAGTTCGGAAACGGGCAGAAGAGTTGAACTTCGCCCAAATTGGACTCCAGATGATTTGCGAGCAATAGTACGGGCTGCCTACGATCAAGTATTTGGTCGCCAAGGGGTTTATGCCAGCGAATCATTCATCAGTGCCGAAGCTTTGTTGAATAACGGCACAATCAACGTGCGGCAATTTATCCAGATTTTGGCTAAATCCGAACTTTACAAAGAGCGCTTTTTCTACAATAGCTCCCAAGTTCGTTTTATCGAGCTCAACTACAAGCATTTGTTGGGACGCGCTCCCTACGACCAGTCGGAAATTGCCTACCATGTAGACTTGTACAATTCTCAAGGCTACGAAGCAGAGATCGATTCTTATCTCTACAGCGCAGAATACGACAATGCTTTTGGGAATTATGTGGTTCCCTTTTACCGTGGTTTTCAGTCGCTGCCTGGAATGAAAACCGTTGGATACAACCGGATATTTGAGCTTTTCCGGGGTAGCGCTAACAGCGATAACGCTCAGTTTGGCGGCAAAAATTCCCGACTGCGGCAAAAAGTGTCGATGAATTTGCCTAATTCAATTAGGGGACCGCTGTCAGTATTAGGCAGATCTTCTGCGGGGATCGGTGGAACTTTAACCAACGCGGCTGTACGTGGAGATGCCAGAGTGTACAGAATTGAAGCGGTTGTCGGTGGCGTAGGCTCTAAGGTAGCAGTGCGTCAGAGCAAACGGGTTTATACCGTGTCTTACGACCAACTTTCGACGACTTACCAAGAAATTCACCGTCGTGGTGGTAAGATAGTCAAAATTGAGCAAGCGTGAGTAAATAGGGACTGGGAACTGGGAAAAGAAAAATTTAAAAGTCAAAAGTCAAAAGTTAAAATAAGTAATATAGTTTAACTTTTTACTTTTGAATTTTCTTTGTCTCTAGTCCCTAATGTTTATATAAAAATTTGGCAATGACTGCTACTTCACCCCCAGAGTTAATCCTTTCTAAAGAAGCTGCGATCGCAGGCTTGTCAGGAGACGATAATCAAATTCGCTATTATGCTGCTTGGTGGTTAGGCAAGCATCAAGTTCAAGAAGCTTGGGGCGTACTTTGCGAGGCGCTAAAAGACGATCGCTATCGCACTCCCCAAGGCGGATATCCCCTGCGGCGTCAAGCAGCAAGGGCTCTCGGTCAATTGAAAAATACGCAAGCAGTGCCTGCATTGTTGTCGGTATTGAACTGCGAAGATTTACAACTGCGAGAAGCAGCGATTCAAGCATTAGCAGCTATTGGCGACTCAAGAGCAGAAAAACCTTTGCTGGAACTCTTAGGATCGGAAGGTGAGCAACCGTTGGAAGCTTTGATTGAAGCGCTGGGAACTTTACAAGTTTGGTCAGCACAAAAGCAAATCGAGGCATTTCTGGAACACAATTCTGAGCGCGTTCAATGTGCTGCCGCTCGATATTTATATATTTTTACTAAAGAGCCTCAGTACATCGAACGAATTATTAAAAATTTGACTCACCCAAATATGTATTTGCGGTGGGCAGCAGCATTTGATTTGGGATCGATCGGTCACATAGAAGCAGCAGAAGCAATTATTAATGCTAAAGTAGGTAACAGTCTGAAACTGTTGAATTTGAAGCGAATTTTAGAATCTGTATTAAGTAACGATCGCTCGGATGAAGCAGAAAAACGAAAAACAACCGATTTACTGCTGAGAGCGATCGACGATTTGTTGATTCAGCTTTGATCTAATCAAGTTTTTGCCAAACTTGTTTGAAAAAATTCCATTTAAAGTATGAACGCACTTAACATAAACGATAGCGAAGAGTCAAGAGATTTAGATATTGCTTGGTTAATTCAGCAGTTACGTCGTGCCTCAACTCCAATTGATGCACTGAGTTTAATTCAAACTTTATCTGCTAGGAAAACCACTGTAGAGAATACAGAAGAAATTATCGCTGCTTTCATAGAAATTTTGAGCCATCATCATCCTGCTGTACCAGCTGCGGCGGTGGAAGGATTGGTGAAACTTGCGCCACACTCTGTAGAACCATTAATCGCTGCTTTCCGCGCTTCTGCGGATCACGGACTGCAAGCTTATATCGTTCAAGCTTTAGCTAAAATTGGCGACGGTAGAGCTTTGGATCTGTTGCTGGAAGTGGTGGGTGTGGAAGTAGCAAATCACTGCCAAGGTAATGTCCGACGAGTTGCGGCGCGAGGTTTGGGACGCATCGGCAGTAAATCTGGCGACCCTGAAATCATTAAGGGGACGATCGAAAAACTAACTTGGGCTTTACTGAAAACGGAAGATTGGGCGCTGCGTTATGCAGCGGCGGTTTCCCTGCAAGAAATTGCTACACTTGAGGCGATCGCATCTTTACAACAAGCGTTAGCCCAAGAACAAGATGGGGTCGTGCAGGTGCGGATCGAAACAGCCTTGTCCAATTCACCGCTGAGTTAATATTTTTCCACTCGCCTACCATCATCCTATCAGCGATAAACTAACTCATAGCCTGTCGATGCTTTATCCAATATTTTGGAATATCCCAACTTTTCCAAAAACTCAATGATATTTTTTTCTTCTGGAGAGTTTGCAGTTTCCCAGAACACGGTTTTGATAGCTTTCGCTTCAAACAAAGGCTTACAACTCTCTAAAATATTAATGTCATAACCTTCGGCGTCAACCTTAAGTACATCTATTTTTTCTTCATTGTATTTCTTTAACAAAGAGCTTAAAGTCAGCATAGGAACGCTACGGGTGTTTGGTCGATCGGCATCAGCTACTACTTTACTCAACATCGTGGGCTCTCCCAAGGTATCCAAAAATGCTACCCCATCGCGATCGCCTATACAGCCATCAAAAATTAAATGTCTAGAATCGTAATCCTTGAGATTTTCATGCAAAATTTCCACATATTCTTGAACTGGTTCAATAGCGATCGCTCGCGTTTCATCCTTTTGCAGCCACAAAACCGAGTAATAACCAAAATTAGCGCCAATATCAACAAATAATCCTTTCCTTTGCGGCGACATAATTTCTTTTGTCAGATATTCCTCATAGTACCCGCTAACCACAAAAAAGCGAGCGTGCAAACAATTTGGATTAACCTTTACCATTCTTTGCGGGAATTGCCGAGCCGTTCCGTAGGTATATTCAAATTCTGATTGAGAATTTACTGGAAATTCAGATAGAGTCAGCCATGTTAAAGGGAATGCGTATTTAGAAGGTAGTAAATGCAGCCAAAACTTAATAACTTTTAAAGAATTAGCCTCACCCAAATAAGATTTTAACAATTGCCAAATAATTTGAACCGCTTTTTGTTTGGAATTCATAAAACTCTCTCCAATTGATTTTTTACACACCTAAAAACTTTGTATAAACATCCAATGTATCCTTAGCAATTTGACTCCAAGAAAAAATACGTGCAACTTCAATACACTGTTGAGAAAGCTGAGAATAACTCACTTCATCCAAAGTCAACAGCTTGATTATCTGCTTGCTAAACTGTTCGGAATCACCAGCAGTCACCATCAAGTCATCATCAAAATAACGTAACATTTCTCGCGGGCCAGGAACATTATATGCCACAGTCGGAAGACCGCAAGCCAGTTTTTCCAATACGGCAAAACCAAATCCTTCAATGTAACTGGGAAAAGCTCCCACCGTTGCTTTACTCAAAAATTTTGGCAGTTCCTCGCCATCAAAACGCGGTACGATCTCAATCCAATCATAAGCTGGCATATCGAGATCGGCTAAAATTGTTTCGGCGCTAAAAGCTGTACCTAAAAATAGAAAGCGTGCGTCTGGAACTTTAGCCTTTGTACGCATCATAATTTCTGCAAAATCTCTAGCCCCCTTCCGCGTTCCCCAGGTGCCGATGAAAACAACCTGCTTAGAAGCTAACCGCACCGCCGCAGGTTGAACGGCTTCGGCAAATGCTTGTTGTCGCTGCTGGGAGAGTCCGAAGGGAAAGACAAAACACTTCTCGCCCATACCCAGTACATCGCGGACATAGGCTTGTTCGTCCTGATTGGGCACGTTAATAACGTCGCAGTTTTGCAAACTGGGTAAACAGTCAGGGGTATCCTTTCTAGACAGCCAAGATCGCAGCCAGTTTCCAATCAAAGTTCTCTTTCTTTTTGGCGGCCATTTACTTTTTTCTTGCTTGGCAAATTCCTCATAAAAGGCATATAACCCCACGGAACGGGCAACAAGTAAACCTTTAATTCCTAATTCTTGCTTAGAAAAAGGTAAATTGCCTTGGTGAGCGTCGATAATATCAAAGCGATGGGCATTTGCTTGCACAAAAGCTTTTGCCTTAACCGAAAAGCTAGGGCGAGTTAACCTTTGCAGCAAAGATGAATTTTTTTCCGGAAAAGCATCCTTATAGTCAAATTTCTCCACTTCATGTCCCATCGTCCGAAATTCATCTGCCAACTCCAGTTGAACTCGCGAACCTCCCAAGTCGCGATGCCAAGGCATATGGAGTATCATCAGAATTTTTAAAGTTCGAGCCATTGTTCAAATATTATATTTTAGTACTCAACCAAAACTTATGTCTAACCGGATTAATATAATGCCTTAACACTATTGTTTTACCTGCATATTTATCTGCATAAATGAACTCATCGTCACGACGCACTATAAATCGGGTGGAATCAAGAGGCAATGCTTTGTTCGAGTGCATTGTTAAATGCACCATAGTTTGCTCTGTGAAGTAGTTAGGTAATTCCTGAATTTGAGCTAAGCGATTTACAGGTATCTCCCAGTCTAATGGCTTGTTTAGTAACATAAAGCCACTATTAACGGGATTGGCTTTTTCTGATTCATTGTCAAGCAAGCGCTCATCTAAGGCGGTAGCACAATCAAGCAAATAGCGGGGTTGGCCATCGCCCATTTCTGCCAAACTAATTAATTCATCAGCACCCGGAAAAAATAGAATATCTGAATCGGCGTAGATAGTTGTTTGGTTAATAGGGATAGATATTAAGACAGAAAGCTTTTTACCCAATGGATGAATATTTGCATATTTACGCAAACATTCAATTAAATCTTTTTTGACCAAGCTGTCCATATGTACTACGTCCACACAAGGACTGATTTGGCGAAGCAACTGACAGCTATCGGGAGAATAAGTACCGTCAGAAACGACAGTAAACTTGTCAGGAATACCTACATAACGTATGAAGGAGCGAATGCTAGCTACCTGTTCCGGTAAATCGCGATCGCACGAAAAAGAGTAGACCTTCACGGGAACTTTTCGAGATTGGGCGATGGGACGCTTTACTATCCAAGGAAGTGCTGCACGATATACAGAACAAAAAGTATTTCCCTGCATCCTAGCTGCACGGTACTGAACATTTATTAGTCGTATAGGGTTTTTTAGTAACACCATATTGGCTTGGCTTTAATAAGTATGTAACTGTTAGAAATAGCTGAGATTATCAAAGTTTTGACAGTATGCTTGAGTGGGCGTAATCGCTCCCTGATAGTTAGTGGGAACCAATCTCTATAATAATTTAATAAACTTGCTTTCATACAGTCTATCCTGATTCCTATGGACATTAATTATTTTCCAGACTTAATTATCTTGGTGGTTCCTGGACGAAGCACTAGCGCCCTATTGATTTCATAAGCCAAGAGTATATTTTTTCCCCCCAAATTGCTTTGATAACCATTTTCCAAAAAACTGGCCACCGTAGCAGAGTTGGTCTGGCAAATAAAGCCGTCAATAAACCCGCTTTCCCATCTGGATGTTTACCATCTGTCAAAGAATGGATAACTAAGTAATCTTTTACGTCCATTGTATAAATCATGTGCTGAATCAAAGGTAGTTGTGTCGATTCGGCTAAAGCTACTCGACTAAACTCTGCCATTCCCCCTTCATAAGGGATCAATGTTTTGTTATTTCCATGTAGCTTGTCTTTTGACCAAGTTTGCTGTACATAAATTTGTTTGGGGTTTTTGCTAAGGGCTCTCAGAAAGTATTGATAATCCATGACCATATAAAGTTTTTTGTCTAAGGGGAAACAATCATTTGCTAGCTCTTTGTCAAGAAAAACATCAGCTTGAGTGAAACCGCAACCCGCAATCCAAAACTTAAGATAACGTTCAAAATCTGTGGGGACGGAGTATACTGCTTCTTCGCGCCCATCATTGTAGACAACAACGCATCCTCCAGCAATCAATTTGTAGCCGTTTAAATAATAGTTGGCAACTTTTTGTAGTGCTGAAATAGTGTAAGAGCAATCTGCATTCAACCAAGCAAAAATTTGGCCCGTACACAGTTGAAAGCCTTTATTGATAGCATCTGTCTGCCCTTCATCTGGTTCGCTTACCCAGTACGTGACATACTTTTCATACTTTTTGATAATTTCAACTGTATGATCGGTAGAACCACCGTCAATGATAATGTACTCTAAATTTGGATATCCTTGGAGCAGTACAGAACGTATAGTTTCCTCAATAAAGTGGCCATAGTTATAACTAGGAGTGACTATACTGATTCGGGGCCATTCAGAACCATCAGGCATTTGCTGTGGCAATGGCTGACTTTCTTCAGTCCAAGGCCATCCGGTTCGATCGGGCGGTGGAGCGGGTAAGTCTTTGAGAGTTAGAACTTTAGCGATGGGTGGCATGATAATATGAATAAAGCAAGTCCTAGCAACTAAAATTTAGTTTAATTGTCCAACAATTGACGATACAATTCAATATATCGATGAGCCTGTAGTTCCAGAGAGTATTCTTGAACAGCGATCGTCCGACACTGCTGGCTCATACGATCGCGTAAATTTTCATCTTCTAATAGTTGGACAATACCGTTACGAAAGTCTTCGATATCGTCCGGTGCTGCTAAGTAGCCAGTGATACCTGGACGTACCAGATCCGGAACGCCACCTATTTTAAACGAAACCATAGGCGTACCACAAGCCATACTTTCTTGCAGCACCAGCGGTAAATTATCAGCGCGGGTGGGAAAAACAAACAAGTCAGCAGCAGAATAGGCAATTGCCTTGAGTCGATCGCCACTAGCAAAGCCAAGATTCACAGTAGGCAAATCGGCAGCTTCAGCCATAGCTTCACCGCCATCACCGAGAATCGAAAGTACGGCTTCGGCTTTTAGCGATGCAGGTAGGCTTTGTAGCGCTTTCAATACCAGGTCGTTGCCTTTGCGCGGATCTTTGAGACTCGCCGCAGAGAACATAATAACTTTTTTGTTTGTTGGTATACCCAGCAGGGAACGACACTGTTTGCGATCGAGCGGTCGGTAAACTTCCGTGTCGATGCCGTTGGGTATGTGATGAATAGGAAAGCGGTTGAGCATACTCTGCTTGGCTTGGTCGTAAAGCCATTTACTCAAAGCTACAATGGCGATATTAGAGCGGCTGTATACCCAATCTTTCAGCTTCCATTCTATTTTGGTATTATCTACATTAATCCCTGGATGTATATCTGGGTAAGGACATTTTCCACAGCCTATTTTCCAGCGATCGCAGTCATAACTATAACTGCAATGACCTGTAAAGCTCCACATATCGTGAAGAGTAAAAACCGCTGGTTTTGTAGCGGTTAATGAGGGAATTGCTAGATAATTAAAGTAGCCAGTATGAAGATTGTGAAAGTTGAGAATATCTGCTTTTTGATAAAACGGGTGTTTGGGAATATCAAAGCTGCTAACAAGGTGAATATGATTAAAGCCAAGACGCCAACTAAAGCGATAAATTTGGTTTTCGAGCGGTGGTTTGCGGGTGACAACAGCCACGCGATCGCTGCTTGTTTTGACTTCTCCCACCAGCAACCGCGAGTCAATACCTTGAGCTAACAACCCTTCGTGCAGTCGGTAAGCCGCGATCGCCGCTCCCCCTATAGTATCAGACTGATTGATCTGAAGTACATTCATATCTTACTTAGTTATTCCTCAATAATTTGTTTTAATCCAAACATCAGTCTCTTATTTATATCTTTTGGAAGCAATTTCAAAATTTTTCCGAATGTTGATGTGGGTATTTTGGGCTTTATTATCCAGTTTTCCGGCTTCTCCAGATAAGCTAGTATATCGCCATCTATAATTCCTAAATCGTTAAAATACCGACTTAGTTCTAAGCCATAATCAAAGCACTTCATTGCCCTACAAATAGTTAAATATTTAAGGGCTGACTCCAAACAAGGCTTTTTCCCTTGGCCGATGATATCTAACAGCCACAAAGCTTCACACCAAAGCGGTTGTTGTTTACCATATTCAATTAGAGAATTCTTCCGTCCAACCTTATAAATTTTGATGTCAAACATAAGAAAACCTTGCGATCGCATAAATTCATCTATTTGGGCATAAGTCGTTTCCCCTATGTAATTTTCTAAAAATCCCGTTTCAGTTTCTACGCAAAAAGCATTTTTCAAAAGTAAATCGCCAGACTGTAAGATTGGCAATTCCAGTCCTTGAGTGTCAATCTTGATAATATCGGCTTTCAAACCTTCCTTGTTCGCTAATGCGTTCAGAGTCGTACACACTACAGAACTTGTTCCCGTTTCTTTAAATAAATCGTGATATGAAAAACGGTTCAGCCACTGGTGATTTGGGCGTAGTAGCGACGAACAGCCAACCCTTTCCGTCAAGTAAATTGTTTTTGTTCCCTCTTCGCCAGCAATAGCGTAGGGAAAATATTTCGCACTCTTGTACGGGTGAGGAAGGCTACTCAAACGTTGGCATTCTTCCCCATTCGGATCGAATCCAATATAGGATAGTAGAGGAAATAGTTGCTCCCACTTTTCCTCTAACGAACCACTACAGCCTATATCTACAAAATCGATTGATTGCACTTTTTGAAAAGGATTTCGCATGGTATTTATCCTAAAAATTATCCTCACGAAAAGCAAAAATATTCAATATCATATCCATCCCTGAGTAAACATCGCACTGATAAAAAGGCTGAAGAGAAGGGCGCATTTGGTGAATATGAAGTCTATAACCTGCTTGGGTGAGTATATTTATTATAATATGTAGAGTTTGGGGTTGATTAGCAAATGAATGATATTCAACAAACAAGTTGTCTACATTCACCAATAAATCTTGGCAATCTTTAATTACCTCCGTTTCAGCACCTTCAATATCTAGTTTTAAGAAATCTACTCTTTTACTCAAGTAATCACGTAAGCGAATTGTTGATACTTGGTATTTTTCTTTGTCTGGTTCATGCTGCATTACTCTGCCACCATCAGCACCTTCAGCCATAAACTCAAGCGTAGTTTCTGACGTCCAAACTGCTTTATCAATTAACTCAATGTCAGATAAGCTAAGTCTCTGCACATTATTCTTTAAAACATTAAAAACATTAAGATCGGGTTCAAAAGCAACAACATGACTATTTGGATAAAGACGTTTAAAATATAAAATACTTAAACCTATATTTGCGCCGCAATCTATAATTAATGGCTGTGCTTCTTTCGATTTAAACTTATATATTTGCTGTTCAAATATTTCTTTGTACATAAACAGAAAAGAAGCACTATCTACTAATTCTATTTCTGTCCCAAAAATATTAGTAAAAGTCCGAGTATAGCGAGGGGTATTTAACAGTTTTTTTGTGGCAAAATAGGATCTTCTGTAGTCGGGCCGCAACACTAGCTTACCTAAATGCTTAATTTCGCTTAAAAACATGATATTAATTTTCCTTTAATTAACGACAAGCGTCGGCGCAATTTTCTAGTAAGCGTGTTGTTTTCTCTCAAATTTTTACCCCCAAATAGATAGTCAAATGTGTAATTGTCAGCATCTCGATGCCTAACCATAAATGGGGGATGTTCGATATTGCCGACATCACTTGTTGGTAATTCTGCCCACGGACTCTCATAAGACGTATGCGTTCCTTCATTTCCAAAGCCAATATTAGAAACAAGATTGCAGTCAGGAAGTATTGATAGACCATTTTGACACCAACAGCCATAAAGCCATTGGTAATCCCAAGTATTCATACCACCATTAAATACAATATCAAATATATCCGTCCAGTATTTCTGTTCCAACTGGTCTTCGCAAACTGAACTTATAAGGTTGAGATTTTTGTATTCCGGCCAAGATTTCATATTAACATCATAGTATTGCCAAGCTCTTTTCCAAGAAGCCCAACCCCAAATATGAGTATATTTTGAATAATAATAACTGTACTCTGTCCTGCTTTTGCCTAACTGAAAATTATCGCCGCTAATCATCATAACTCTTTCATCATAACGATAGCGCTCTAGGAGAGTTTCGCAAAAACGGAAAAATGATGGATGTGGCAAACAATCATCTTCTAAAATAATTGCTTCCTCTTCTTCTGCAAAAACCCAGTCTAAGCCACTAGAAACGCGATCTTTGCATCCCAGATTAGGTTCTGAAAAATTGGTAAGCACCTCGCATTCCCAATCTATATTATTCATAACTGCTGCCCTAGCATTTTGACACTTTTCATCTTCTTCCGGAAAGCGGGGGCCATCTGCAACTACTAATAACTTTTTGGGCTTTGCCTTAGCGATCGCATCAAAAACAATCTTTGTTAGATGAGGACGATTGAAGATGAAAAAGGCAATAGGTGTAGAAATGGATAATAAATTCATAACTTATTTTACCTATTCCTCTTTATAAATTATTTTCTTCGTGTATTCTTCTTATGCCCTCCCTTATGCCTACCTTTGCTCTCCATCCCGGTAAGAGGGCACCTTTGTTCCAAGGCACCATCACCTCGCGAGGAGGGTAGGGTTTCCCCCCCCATTGAATGGGTAGATTCACACCTGTTTCTTGCTCATAAACTTCAATAATTTCCTTTAATTTTAACGGAGAACCTGTCGATACTTCGTATGTTTCATGCCCCTTGACCTCCTTATTTTCCAACCGCTCTGCTGCTACCAAGTAGGCATCTACAACATCATCTATATAGACAAGTTCAATTAACTGCTCCCCCGGAGACATTGGCAGCAGTTCTTTTTGTCTAGCAATTTTCTCTATCAATGTAAATAGGTTATTTCTGGTATCTTGAGGCCCATAAGTGTCAAATAGTTTGAGGCTTATTACCTGCAATGGTGTAGTTTCCACATAAAACTGAACTATCGCTTCAAAAGCTTGTTTAGTGGCAGCATACAAACAAACTGGACTATAGTTTTTGTTTTCGTAATGCTGCCATGACGTACCTGTGTTTATCAAATGATAAACTTTATGAGCCACCATCGCCTCAATTAGCTGCGTACCAAAAGTGATATTGCTCTCCAACATAGGCGCGATGTCCTCTGGTTTGTGTTGCGCCAATAATAACGATGCTAAATGAAAAACAACTTTTGGCTTGAAGGATTTAAAAATGTCAAACAATCCCTCAGTCGTACCGTCATGAGTATGAATAACAATCTTGTCTTGTAGGCGCTCAAGCTGTTGCAGCATCGAGTTTGGACGCATAATTATATGTACCTGCCAGCCATCTGCAACTAGCCGATGCGTTAAGTGCGACCCTACAAAGCCAGTAGCACCAGTTACCAGGGCAGTATTGGATGACTGCTTAGCAACCATCAGTAGCTTCCTCTTTGCAACGAAAGGGACTGAAAAAATCGGCAAAGGCTACGAAACCAGCGTCCCGTGGCGAAACAGTTGGCTCTGAATCTGGCCAGGGTGTTCCCACTGAGTTCCAAAGAATGCCGCTATCATGTTCGCGATAATATATAGTCTTCACTTTATATATTAAGATAATGGTGTCACTTCGCACGTAGAAGCCGTGTGCCAAACCAGGAGCGATGTATAGTACATTTGCTTTTTGGGCGCTCACAGCATCCGCTTCACTAGCACCGAATTTACGCGACAGGCTGACAGCAGGTTGTAAGTTCCCCGGATATTCGCCTCAAAAGTAGGCCATGAACTCCGGTAAGCTGCGTCAACGATAGTTTGCGCCCCAAGGCGATCGTAAATTTTTGGGGGCCAAAAGCCGCGTCAGTGTTCATAGTGTGCCATAAAATAGGCTCTTTGCCGATTTCAACCATCAATTTCGGCTTGATGCTTGTCTCTTCAGATAGACGAATGCCGAAGTTACCTACGAGGTTAATCACTTTCAAAGTGTTACTCCTAATTACTTGTTACATTACTCAGCTTTCCAATGGTTGCGGAAGTCTTGGTTGTTTTGCTCGTAAAGAGCTTCCATACTCGGATAACCCTTTAAACTTGGATAGGCATGGTTTACTCTATGCAAAGCAGCTTCTATAATATTGAACACCTTTTCAGGTGATATATCAACAAGATTGTTCTTGCCAAAAATTGAATAAAACCTATTTAGCTCAGCAATAAAATTGGATGATTTAATCAAGAACATATCGTCAGTGTAGTTTTTATATCTAGATTCTGGTTGTAAAGTGATGACCGCTCTTGCTAATGCTGAAATTTCTGTCATATGAGAACCATGAATACCTACCGCACAATCTGTTTTAGAAAGCAAGTATAGATAGTCGATTTGCTTTTCAGTATAGTTCTCCGTTATTCCATTTGTTCGCAAGTCAATAAGATTTGGATTGTTTAACAGATAATTCCGTTTCATCCCCACAATAAATATACCTGCTGATGGATATTTATTTTTGATAATATTCGCTAATTTAGAATAGTTCCTTAGTTCTTTTTTAGGATGACCGCCCCAACAACGATAATCTTCCCGATTGTAAAAAACAAAAATGTGAGAATACCGATCGACTGATATTTTAGCCCGCTGTTCTACAATATCCATATGGAAATATCGACGAACATCTACACCTGAACTGCGATTTATCCATTGATTTGGTATAAATACCTTTTTCTGCTTAATTGCCTCATTAAGTTGATTGTTGAAATCCACATCTCTGAATGTAGTTCGACCGAAGGGAGACGGTAAATGTGTAGCCACCCATACTTCGTCAATAAAGTCAGGAACGTAAAATTGCAAGTACTCAGGAATTAAAATCGCTGTAGCTATCCCTTCCTGTTTGAGCTTGTCTGCAATGCGATCGTAAATCATATAGACAAACTCTATAAAACAGGTAGTGTGACCGTAGTACTCATCAAGGCAATTAAATAGCAGTACTGAATCGGAATTCCTCGCCTCTTTAGAAATTATTTTGAGTGTAGGTTTGACTTTGTTTGTAACGTTAGATGTTTTGTTTCCGGTCAGCCATTTTTTTTCTAAAATCGGAAAATTTTTCTTAATTGCACTGTATAATACATTGATATCTCCCATTTTGATGATGTTTACCAGCGTTCTAAATCTTGTATATAGATTTCTAAAATTTTTCTTGTCACCAACAACAGGCTTCTGCCCAAAAAATGTGAAATAGATATTATACATATCTGCTTTCCACCAACTGTCCGTGCCATAGACTTCTCCTGTACTTATATCCATAATTTGCGGATACCAGAGATTGTACAGTAAAGCAGGCACATCTAATAAGAACTTCTTGTCGCATGAACTACAACAGCCGTAAGCCCAATGTCTTTGGGCAAATACAAAATAGCTTTTAACATCTATTTTTAAAGGACTTGCACAGATGGGACATAAAGGTGACCAACCGTTTAAATCTATTTCAGGACAGACCTGTCCTATCACTTCTCTTAGCTTGCTATCCATCTTACCTCGCTACTTGCCAGACTAATTTTTTATAATTTGAGAAACTCGTCTCTTAATTCTTTCTATGAGTCTTAGCCTCTGCTTTATATCCAGGTAAATTAAATTTATACCTTTGATATAATTGGGAGTGTTGACTTGTTTATCGAACTCTACCCAGGCTTTTGCATTCACTTCCTGACAATAGTGAGAGACAGTTGGCTTAGCAGATTGAGGTACTGCAATAATCACATCTTCGATTATTATAATGTATCTATCGCTGCGTCCTGAGTGGAGAGCATTAAGTACCGCAGTAATATCCGGCCATTGTTCTATCCTGTGAGGAGGCATTGGAGGAGATGTAAATAACCTCGCATCATCAATCAAGATAAAATTTTCAAATTCTGACTTATTAATAATATCGATCTCTTCAAGTAGAGGACATTCATCGTTTTCTCCATAAGTTATGCCGCCACTCCAATGTGCATCTAACCAAAAAAAACTTGCACTTTCCAGTCGAGTTACTATTTTCGTTAGTTCCGTCCTTGAGTCTCCAAAGCGGAATTCTATATTCTCAATATGGTGAAAATTTTTAACTGTTTGTTCGTAAATCTCCTGACAATATTCAACCGTAAAGACATTTTTAAATTGTTGCGATGCCCAAAGTGCCGTACCTCCGTAAGCGGTACCCGTTTCGACAAAGTTTATAATACGAAACTCTGCCCCTAACTGAGCTACTAAATCATTAGGTGGCCCCATTCTTACTATACCCAATATAGCCTCCTTGAAATCACAGGTGAAATCTCAATTGACCAAAAACCGTAATAATTGTCTGGGTGAAACTCAAAAACATTTAATAATATCTCTATCTATTTTAGCACAGTTTATCTGGGAATTTATTATTTGTTTGATTTTTATATTTATTTTTTTGTTAGTAATTCTATAGGAATATCTCTAACTATCAATTTAGTTTTATTTCCCATGTTGAATCAACGAGACAAACACCATGAGATATGGGTGGAACCTCCCCATAACCATAGAAATCTCCATCAACTACCGTTAGAGTTACAGCGTCTTCCACATAGTCATAGTAAGTCGCCTCCATGCCATTATTAGGCATAATACTGTAGGCTATTCTATAATTAGCTGGTGGCAAAGGTAAACGCTTTATTTTACAAATAAATAACCCACTTTTGTCGATCGCACCAAAATCGCTTTGAGTAAGCCTGCTGTGTTGGATAAAAACTGGTGTATCCCACTCAGTTTTTACCATTAAACTTGCAACAGTTTTTTTAAGCTGATTTCCTGGTTTAAGCTCAAAATAAAAATAAATGTTGATATTCTGACCGGAAGCTGCTGCGTCTAAAATATTATCTTCCTCATCTCTAATTTCAATCGCCACTACCCTGATTTCGCCCGAACCTTGCCTGTCAGTGCGCTCTTTTAGAGAAATGACACTTGCCGAAAAATTTGTGAGATACTTGCTTATTGAATCGGTCTGGTTACCCACATATTGAAGTTTCCCCTGATGCAAGACAATACCACACCGACATAGCTTTTCTACTGCTGCCATATTGTGGCTGACAAACAAAACTGTGCGACCTTCCTTGGTCGCGACATCTCCCATTTTTCCCAAACACTTCTTTTGAAAAGCAGCATCTCCAACCGCCAGCACTTCATCAACTACTAAAATTTCTGGTTCTAGGTGTGCTGCTACTGCAAAGGCTAGCCTAACATACATTCCAGAAGAATATCTTTTAACCGGTGTATCTAAAAATTTCTCTACTTCAGCAAAGGCGACAATCTCATCAAACTTTTGTTTAATTTCTGCTTTACTCATACCCAGGATAGCACCGTTAAGATAGATATTTTCTCTGCCAGTCAACTCTGGGTGAAAACCTGTTCCTACTTCCAACAAACTTGCTACGCGACCTTTGATAAAAATGCGACCTATGCTTGGTTCTGTAATGCGACTCAAAATTTTTAATAGTGTCGATTTCCCTGCACCATTGCGACCGATGATACCTACTACGTCGCCCTGCTTAATCTCAAAGGATACATCCTTCAAAGCCCAAAATTCTTCATAAGCTGGATTGGAAACTTTTTTGCCGAAAGGGTTGAGTAAATTTCGACTTAAATTCTTTGCTCCTCGTACCATTGACTCGCGCAAAGTTCTGTAAGGCAATCGTTCTTGATGCCCAATTAAGTACTTTTTACTCAGATTTTCTACGCGGATTACAGTATCAGACACGCCCTCAATTCCCACCTAAATTACACTGACTAACCTACTTTCTATAGACCCCATTTCCATTTTTGCTGTTTTCAAGCAATGCTTTAACTTACCTACGTTTTTGTATTATTACAGAAGATTTACCCTTCCTTTGTTTCTTATCCTTGCTTTCTGTTTTCTAAAAGTAACTTCAAATTGCGGTACGTTAAATACCAAGGTACGAACAGATCCAACGGAATAAAGTGGTAATTTTTATTCCGCTTTAAATCTCGATATAGCAGGTCTATCATCACTCCTTTTAAATGCACGTTGTAAGCATTATGCAAAAACCATTTAAATGTAATTTCTTTATAGGTGGGATAGCTGAATCTTAAGTATCTCCAGAATGTATCCAAAATAGAAGGAATGCTGTCATGGCGAAGATGGTTAACAATTGCAGCGGGTTCGTATACAATGTGATAACCTTTCTCGTAAATTCGCTTTGACATATCCACATCTTCTCCATTCGTTCTTAACTTCTCGTTAAACCAGCCCACCTCTTCTATTACAGATTTGCGGATCAGACTGTTGTTACCATACATAAATGGAGGATCGGACAAGCGATTATCTCCCCAATCTTGAGTCATATGTACTTTGCGCCAGCGATCGGCCCATGACTCCTGTACAATTTCCACTAATCTACCACCTGCAACGGCAATTTTTTCGTCTTCTTCTAAGGAAGCTACTAATTTCTCCAGCCAATGAGAATCGGCGACACAATCGGCGTCTAAAGACGCCACCCATTCATTGCTTGCATTCCGAAATCCGGTATTGCGGGCGGCGGAAAGTCCTTTATTAACTTCATGTTTGACGATCCGCACCGGGTATTGGGAAGCAATTTCCACAGTGCGATCGCGACTACCATCATCGATAACCAAAATTTCATCTACCGCATAGGTCTGATTTAATATTCCCTCTATACAACGAGCAATATACTTTTCGACATTGAAGCAGGGAATGTATAGCGAAATTTTTGGCATCGGAGCTTTTCCCACTAAACGATATAGAACAGACTAATTTTGTCTCAAATCCTCTACTAAAATCTGCATTTTTTTGCTGCCGTCTACTTCTCGTTTGTAATTTGAATCGATGGCCGCTCCCTCATACTTTTCTAGTTTGCCTTGTTTGCGGAGTGTATGGAGTGGAGTCCCCTCTATTTCGGCAGTTCCCGATTCTTGGAAGCTATCAAAAGGCAGAGAAGCTATGAAGCGTTTTGTGTCTAACATTTCCTCCTTGGTTTCTCCTGGTAAACCATAAGTGAAAGTGCCGTGAACAGTCATCCCGATGCGCTTTAACTCGCGCACGATCTGCGCGGCATACTCCAGATCTAAGTGCTTATTGACGATCTTGTCTACCACTCTTTGGTTGCCGCTCTCAAACCCTAACTTGACACCAAAACAACCGCTTTCCTTCATCAGCTGCCAGGTTCCCATTTGGATGGTATCAGCTCGACACATGGCTGACCAAGGAATGCCAATTCGAGACATCACTTCGCACATTTTCACGACATGGTTGTTGCCCAAGTTGAATGTATCGTCGTCGAAGTAAATACACTTGAATTGGAAGCGATCGATTAATTCTCGGATAAAAGCTTCCATATACTCCGGCGAATACTGGCGTACAGTGCGCGTTTTTGTACCGTCCGGGTCGTTACCGGTCATAGCGGCAGGCCATACGCAAAAGATACACTTGAACGGACAACCGCGACTGCTCCAAATCTGGGCGTGAGGCGCTACTTGCCCAACTGGATTGCCGTCCCAGTAACGGTGAGCGTGAAGTTCATCAAAATAAGGAAAGGGCGCTGCGTTCATTTCTGCTACAGTTAGCAGGTCAAAGTCAATAATGCCAGATTCTCCTTTGAGGACGCGGACGCTGCCTTTTTCGTATTCACCTCTAATGCAGGCGTGAACGGGATAATTATTTAAAATTTCTTCTGACTTAATGGTTGTAATCGGCCCTGTTACTACGATTTTAGTGTCTGGCAGACGTTTGTGGATTTGTTCGAGCAAAGAGCGATCGTGTTCCCAACTGGGTGTGGCAATTTCAATGAATATGTAGTCGTACTTTTCTTCTTCTAAATGCCTAAAGTAACTCTTGTAAGATTCCCGTAAAGCAATACTGTCACGGAACCTTACATCGTATCCCGTCTCTTTTTTGGCATAAGTTGTGGCATAGCCCATGAAGAACGGGTAAGGTAGGTATTCGCCAAACTTAAAATTATCTGGGCTACAGTTACTGACATAGGTAAAAGGCCATCGGGAACCTGCTCTGACGCCAACACGCCAGTGTCTTTTCCAGAACCAGTATCGGCCTTCTTTTTTTTCCCACCACGGTGGATTGCTAAATAAAACTTTCATCCTATCTTCTCCTTTTTTTTATCATTAAATAAACATTTTTTATTTTACAGGTTATCCCGTATTACTGGGATTTTGTCATAGCTTATTTTCCCTCTTAATCCTACTTATATTACATCAGCAAAAGTGCGTTCGGTTTTGCGAAAGTACCATATACCGCTGGCAAATAACAAGGCTACCAATGCTAAAGATAAACTAAACCCCGGCCAATAAAGTTTAAATTCTCCACCCAATATAGCCCAACGAAAGCCGTCAATCACTCCTACGATCGGATTCAAAGAGTAAAGCAAACGCCACTGTTGCGGTACAATGCTACTGCTAAAACCGACTGGCGATATGTAAAGACCAAACTGCACGATAAATGGCACGATATATCGGAAATCGCGATATTTGACGTTAAGTGCTGCTAACCATAACCCTGCGCCCATTGCTGCTGCAAAGGCAATCAAAATAAACAGGGGTAGCGTGAGTATACGCCAATCGGGTACAAAATTGTACCAAGCCATCAGCGCTAGCAAAATTATGCCGGAAACCATAAAGTCTACAAAACTAACGATTACGGCGGAAGCAGGTACTATTAAGCGGGGAAAGTAGACTTTTGAAATCAAATTGGCGTTACTAATCAAACTGTTGCTGCACTCTGTTAGCGCGTTGGCAAAGAATTGCCAAGGTAGCATAGCGGCAAAAACCAGTATGGGATAGTTGACAGTGGGAGTCTTATATGCTAATCCTGCCAATTTGCCAAACACAACAGTGAAAACAACCATTGTCATAAAAGGTCGAATCAAGGCCCAGGCGATGCCGATCGCAGTTTGTTTATACCGTACCAGAATATCCCGCCATGCCAGGAAGTAGAATAACTCCCGGTAGCGCCACAGGTCTTTCCAATATTGCTTTTCGGTGCGACCCGCCTCGATGATTAATTCTGGTTGACTGGAGTAACTCATATATGCAATGTATGGCAGGTAACAATTTTTTAGGTCAGAGGCGAGAGGTGCTTAGCACCCAGAGGTCTTGAGTACCTACAAGGTTCATGCCTTCCATTCCGATCGGCAATTCGTCAAAGTTTGTCAGTGTTTGAGTGTTTCTTTACTCATAAGGTTCCCATATCCCAGACTAAGATAACATCCTTGTCAAGGCGATCGACTCAGTTAAACCCAAATCCTCCAGCAGGGTCAGAAACCGGGTTTCTTGTCAGCGATCGAACTTGGAAGTCTATATTTTTCGTCGAGAAACCCGGTTTCTCAGCTTTTGCACTAAGCATCCTGGCCTATTTCACACCTTACTTATAGTTTTTGCACATCTACCTTAAGGATTAGTTTGGGTTTTTTGGCTGTTGGGATACTTACACTTAACTTCGATTTCAAAATTGCCCTCTGCCGAACTCTCGGTTAGAAAGGGAATCCCAGTTTTGCCATTTAGCTTGATGCCAAATTTGATTGTGACTTCTTCTACTTCTGCATCAGTAAAATTCTTGAATGCGCCTAGCACAAATTTGGTATAGCCGCGAATCTTTTTGTGAACGTCCTTGATGTTAACGGTGGGTATGCCAGCGCGGGTTACTGGGCCATCATCTTCTGCATCGGGGACATCGTATTCATTGTCTGACGGTTCGATGAAAAGTTCGTACTCCGTACCGTCTTCTTCTTTGACGAGTAGGCGTTCTACTTCTGACATGAGTAGGTTTGGTAATTTGCTGACTGCTATGTTGGTAAGGATACTCTAAAACGTCCGTATGCCAGATCAGGTTGTATGGTTCGATATGCGCTGGTGATTGGGATTGCTAATTATGAGAAGATTTCCCCAAATTTACCCAAAGCTGTGACTGATGCGGAGGCAATTGCCCAAATTCTCGAAAAAAAGGGCAATTTTCAGGATGTGGAACGCTTACCGAGACGGTGGATAAAGGAGGAAAACCGTTGGGAAGTGGCGCTGGATAAGAAACTGACGGCGAAAGATTTGGGTGAGGCGCTGAAAAAGTTTTTGTTGGAGAAGGCGAAACACCAAGAGGCGCTAATTTATTTTGCCGGACATGGTTTAGAGGTTGCCAGTTGGACGGATGAGAAGAAAGGATTTTTGGCAACTTCTGATTGTAGCAGCGACGGACGCAATGGGATTTGGTTGGATGATTTGAATAAATTGATTGGTAAGTCGGAAGTTAGCAATTTGGTGATGTTGCTGGATTGCTGTCATGCTGGATATGCGCTAGAACGAAAACTGCTGGATGATAGCTTGACAGCTTTTGGGAAAAAGACCGATTACTATTTGATTACTGCCTGTCGTGGGTTTGAAAAAGCGCTGGAAGCTAAGGAACACGGGGTTTTTACTGGGGCAGTTCTGAAGGGATTGGGGGATGATAATGCTGATGAGGATGGGCGAGTTAGTGGCGATCGCCTTTTCGACTTTATCACATCAGAACTCAAGGGTAGCGGTCAAGAACCGATTCGTATGGGGTGGGGACGTTCGATTACTTTAGTTCAATATCCGCCAAAACAGAAGGTAAAAGTTGTTAAGGAAGATTGTCCCTATCGAGGATTAAGGTATTTTGACAAAGAACATAAGGATTTCTTTTTTGGACGGGAGAAAGTCATCCAGCTGCTATGGCAAAAGCTGGGACAAGCAAATTTTGTGCCGATTATTGGCGCGTCGGGGAGTGGCAAATCTTCCGTAGTTCGGGCAGGTTTGATTCCTAAGTTAGAGGAAAATGGCTGGGAATTGTTAGCCAAAGAACCGATTTTGCCTGGGGTGGAACCATTGGCGGAATTGAAGCGTGCTTTTAACGGTTGGTTTGAGCGATCGCAATTGCCAGAAATCTATTCTCTCATGGAAACGGCTGGTTTACCTGCGGTAATTGAAAAATTACCCGGTTTCCAGCGGTTGTTGTTAGTCGTGGATCAATTTGAGGAAGTGTTTACCCTTCGTTCTCTGGATAAAGATGAACAGACGCGGCGATTTATTGAATTGCTGACCAAAGTAGCAGAAATTCCCGACTCCCGGTTGGCAATTGTGACGACAATGCGGGCGGATTTTATGGAATATTGTTTGAGTTATGAGTCGCTGACTGAGTTGATTCAAAATCAAGCGGTGTATATGCCGCCTTTGTTGGGAGCAGAATTAGAGGAGGCAATAGCAAAACCTGCTCATCTTCAAGGTTATCATCTGGAAACTGGTTTGCTGGGAGCGATTTTGGATGATGTGGGTAAAGAGAAAGACTGTTTACCTTTGTTGCAGTTTGCGCTGACGGAACTTTGGGAAAAATGCGACAACCAAAAGCATCAGCTAACTTTAGGAGAGTATCAAGCGCTGGGGGGAGTAACTGGGGCGCTGAACCGTCACGCGGAAAAGGTTTATAGATATAAGGATTTTCAGAAAGATTTGCCGCAGGAAAAGAGAACAGCGGAAGAACAGGAATGGATAAAGCTGATATTTTTAAGGTTGGTGCGAACGGGTGAGGGGGAGAAGGATACTAGACAAAGGCAACCGAAAGCTAAATTGTTGGGTATTGCTAGGGATAATTTAGCGGATGGGCAAGTTATTAATGATGTTTTAGATCGGTTGATTCACGGACGTTTGTTAGTCACTGGCAAAGAAAATCAACAAGAAGAAGTTTGGGTTGATTTAGGCCATGAAGCTTTGATTGAAGGCTGGGATAGTTTTGCCAAGTGGCGGCAGGAGAGTCGGGAAATCTTAATACTGATTAGCCGGGTAGAATATGCTTTAAGAGAATGGCATAAGCAAGAAAATGATGACGATTTAATGTCGAGGGGATTGCTACGTCAAGTCCAAGAAAAATGGTCATATTTAGAACCATACTTGACAGCAGACGCCATTTCTTTTTGTAAAATTAGTCAGATTTATTGGCAGGGACAAGAAATCTTAGCTATTAACAACACTAGCGGCATAAAGGGAATTCAAAACCGCTTATCTTATGAAATTCGTACTCGTATGAATAGTATGATTGGTTCCCTACGTTTGCTAGCGGACGATCTGATTGATACTCCGGAAGAACAGGTAGAATTATTAGAGGAATCTTACAGTTCAGCCATTAGTATTCTTAACACCATTGAGCTATTCGAGAATACTATCACGCTCCGCTCGACTAAAACTGAGCCAACTGAGCCAAACTAAAATTTTTATAATTTCTAAATTTAGGTAGCTTTCCTTACCTAGATGGATGCAAACTCAGCAAAGATTATTCGGGATATCTTTAACTCAGTGCCAATGGCCAAATCTATCTATGGACTGGAGTTTACTTCTTACAATATGTACGATTATCCGCTTGTAATATGGATTGAAGTATCTACAAATTCGGTTTTTATCCGTTTCGTAATCTGCTTAAAACACTGCATAAATTTGCTATAAATATAATAATCTCAAACACTTATTGGACTCTTGTCGATGAGCCTTGAAACCTCATCAATGAGTTTTTCAATCTTGCCAATAAGAAGTAACTCCTCTCTTGCGAGTCTTTGAAACTCACCAATGAGAAATAATATCTACAGGGCGATCGCAAAAACCTGCTGTGGCGATAAATTGAACTGAGGAAAAGTCGGAGAACTAATCGGAGTGTTTTCCGTAAATGGATTCATCTGATATTCCCCATCCTCCAAATTACAAACAAAAAATGTAGGTCGCTTAGGGTCGCCGATGAACTTTTTCGGCCCCAATGCTGCATAATCAACAATCCAATATTCCTGAATTCCCATCTCCTCATAATCTCGCAGTTTATTATAGTAATCGTCACGCCAATTAGTTGAAAAAACTTCAACAATTAATTTAACTGAATCAGGATTTTGGATAATCGATTCGCTTTCCCATCGTGGTTCATCCCCCAAAACTTCTTGGTTCAAAACAATGATATCCGGCTCATAACCAGATTGTTCCCGTTTAGGTTTAACAATTGATTCTCTAGGAATAGTCCAAATACCCCCTTTTCCCATCTGCCTAATAATTATCAATAGTTGCTCGATGAGGGAACCTGTTAGATTTGAATGTTTTCCCTTTGGCTTAGGTATTTCGATAATTACTCCCTCATGCAGTTCGTACCGGACTTCTGAGTTTTCGGGATACCAGTTGATAAATTCATCAAAGCTGTATAGTTTGGGTTCAGTTTGGGGTTGAGTCATATTAGTTTTGGTGAGCAGCAAACAGTTCTAATTTGTCCCGCATCACAATGTCTAAAATTTCAAATAACTATTTATTAACCACTAATATATAGTATAATATCACAAATGATAAAATATCAAAAACTCTACTTAATTTATAGCTAAAATAAATGGGTGGCGAGGAGGTTTTTAGTGGCTGAAACAATCCGAGTCTATGGCTATCATGGCACAAGCGCAGACGCAGCAGCAGCAATTATTCAGCGAGGTTTTAACATCAGTTCCAATGACTACGACTGGCTAGGAACAGGCGTTTACTTCTTCCAAGATGCACCTTTACGCGCTTGGGAATGGGCAAATCAACAACATCCCACAAATCCGGCTGTTATCCGTTCAGTTATCCGTTTGGAAGATAGCATGGATTTACTGGATATCAAGTGGTTTCCACTGCTGAGAAATATATACAATTCATTTGTGGAGGAGTACAGACAAACAAATAGACCTTTACCTCGGCAAAATCCTGAGCGATCGAAAGCGCATAGGCTAGACTGTGCTTACTTTAACTATATAGTTGATATTCTCCAGAATTCCGGCGAGAGCATTCGTATTATTCGAGCCGTATTCTTAGAGGGTGAGCGTGTGTTTCCCAATTCAGCTATTTTCGATCGCGCCCACATTCAGATCGCAGTCAGAGATACTTCTCTGATTGAAGAATCTTGTTTAATAGAACCATAAGGAGGAATTAACTAATGGCCGATCCAAAAAGATGCGCTGAAATACTTTACAAACATTTTGCAGAAATTACCACCGAGCAGTTCCTTGAAAATCTGAAAAAATCATCTCCAGAATTATTTGATGAGGATGATGAAAACTCAGAAATATTGCCCGCTGAAACAACCTCAGAAATCATTTACCCAGACAGCGACGGACAACCAATTGCAGACAACACTAAACAATTTCGCTGGATCGTTATTATCAAAGAAAACCTCGAAATTTTGTTTGCCAACAACGATGATGTCTTTGTCGCTGGCGATCTACTTTGGTATCCTGTTCAAGGAAATAATACCATTCGGCAAGCACCTGATGCGATGGTAGTATTTGGTAGACCGAAAGGCGATCGAGGTTCCTACAGACAATGGTCAGAAAATAATATTCCTCCCCAAGTTGTTTTTGAAATCCTATCCCCTGGTAATCGCACTGGTAAAATGTTGCAAAAAACGATATTTTATCAACGCTATGGCGTAGAAGAATATTACATTTACGATCCAGACGATGTAGAATTAACAGGCTTGCTCCGTTCTGGCGATTGGTTAGAACCAATTGAACAAATGAATGGGTGGGTAAGTCCTCGTTTGGGTATTCGATTTGAACTTAAAGAAGATACCTTAGAAATTTATCGCCCGGATGGACAAAAGTTTCTCACTCCGGTGGAATTGGATAGGCTGAGAGAAGAGGAACGTCAACGGGCGGAACAGGAACGAGAAAGGGCAGAAAATGCGATCGCGCAACTCGAACAAGAGAAAAGGTTGCGTCAAGAGTCACAACAACGCTATCAAGCTTTGATAGAAAAATTGCGAGAACAAGGAATTAACCCAGAACAGTTCTGAGCAACCTTGACTGTCAAGTGCGATCGCACTTTTTCTGACTTCTGCAAAATGCGATCGCCTAGCTTCGATCGAGCGATTCTAAGACACCTTCCATAAACTATTTTGCAACAAAACCGACCCAGCGAGTAAACTTCACAATTTTTAATTTTATTCCTGTCCTCATTTAGCTGACATGAGTCACACAATCTCATAATCTAGTAAAAGTCCCTATATGAAATTTGAATCGAATGCCTCTCAAAATCATCGAAAATTTTGATAGCAGCTTCACCCTTGACCCAGAAGCAAAAGAAAGCCTGTTTGGTTTACTAAAAAATGAAGCCTTTCTCCAGCAAGTTGCCGAACAGGTAAAATGCCAGCAAGTTGAATTTACCGAATTACTATTTCAACCAGTACCATACAGCGCCGCCACCCCCAAAGGAATGCCAGCGGAATTTGAGCCATATTACCAATCTCCGGAACACGCTATTATCAATGTACCGCCTAATTTTATGTTCAAAGCCAAGATTTTTAACCCCAGTCGCCTCTGTGCGATTTATCGCAAAATCGGATAACAAAACTCTGAATCAAACCAATGACAACTCAAACAGATATTCCCTCTCTTGCCAGTTTAGCAGAAATCTCCTATCTCGATGAAGCTGGCAAATTACCTGAGAGTTTGCAAGGTAAAATAGGTGTCTACGCAATTTTTGATGAAGAGAAAGCGCTCGAATTTGTCGGTTATTCTCGCGATGTTTATCTCAGTATCAAACAGCACTTCGTCCGTCAGCCGCAAAAATGCTACTGGCTGAAAGTACAAACAATTGAAAAGCCTAATCGGACAATTCTAGAAAATACGATGAATGCTTGGATTTCCGAAAATGGCGCTACCCCGGTTGGCAATGGAGTTGATAAAGTGAAATGGACAGAATCTATTGATGTCAAACCGCTGATGACGGATGAAGAAAAGGCGAATTATGAAAAGGCAGCAGGAGAAGAGTTGGCGCAATCTAAACTGCTCAAAAATGTGGCTCGTCGAGTAGAAACTGAAATTTTAGCAGCGTTAAAATCTCGCGGTTGCCAAGAGGATATTCGCTTTAACCCGAAATTGAAAGATAGCGGTTTGTTGGATTTGAAATAGGGAATCAAGTTGTAGGTTGGGTTAAATAAAGCGAAACCCAAGTATTTAATAATACTAAGTTGGGTTTCGTTCCTCAACCCAACCTACAAGCTGCGTGCATCTGCGGTTTTCAATCTTTATACTAGAACCAGAGTGAATAGTATCTCATGTCGCTGAAGCTCTTGAACAATCGCTATCAACTCGTACAAGCGATCGCAACTGGTGGATTCGGTCAAACTTTCCTCGCCGAAGACACTCATCTGCCTTCCCGCCGTCGTTGTCTGCTCAAACAGCTTAAACCAGTTGCCCATAATCCGCAAGCATATCAACTAATTCAAGAGCGTTTTGCGCGAGAAGCAGCTATTCTGGAAAAACTCGGCAATTCTCACGACCAAATTCCCGATTTATACGCCTATTTTGAAGAAGGCGGACAATTTTATTTAGTTCAGGAATGGATTGAAGGTCAAACTTTAACAGAAAAGTTACAGCGAGAAGTAAAATTAAGCGAATCTAGCGTCCGCGATATCCTCATAAATATTTTGCCCGTTATCGATTACGTTCACACTCAGGGTATCATCCATCGAGATATCAAACCTGACAATATCATTTTGCGGCAACGCGATAACAAACCGATTTTAATTGACTTTGGCGCAGTCAAAGAAACCATGACCACGGTGATGAATTCCCAAGGCAATCCTACTAACTCAATGGTAATTGGAACGCCTGGGTTTATGCCTTCGGAACAAGCAGCAGGTAGACCAATATTTTCTAGCGATTTATACAGTTTGGGTCTAACTGCCATCTATCTGCTGACGGGAAAATTGCCTCAAGAATTACAGGTTGATTCCCAAACGGGTGAGTTGATTTGGCGTCAAAATGCCCCCAATATTAACCGTAACTTGGCGGCGGTATTGGATAAGGCGATTCGATCGCATCCACGCGATCGCTTTTCTACCGCCAGACAAATGCTAGACGCCTTACAAACTTCTCCTACCCCTGTTGGTGGTGTCCCCCTTTCCCAGCAGGAAACGATCGCCGTATCCCCAGGTGGCGCATCCACCCAAGCAGTTAAAATTCCTCATCCCTCCAATCGTTCCAGGGAGTGGAAAAAAGCCGCGATAATTGCAGGTGGAATCGTTGGTGCTGCGTTTATTATTGGGATTGCGATCGCCAAATCTCGCCAACCGATCGCACCGCAACCAGTGGTAAAAAAAGATACTTCATCCCCGACTCAGAACTCTCCCACTTCCACCCCATCAACCTCAAATCCAATACCAGAAAAAACCTCTTCCCCCGCGATTGAGAACTCTCCCACTTCCACAGGATCAACCCCAAATCCAGTAGCAGAAAAAACCCCTTCCCCATCACCAACTCAAGAATCTATTAACCAAAATAGATCGACGCGGATTTCGACTCGCGGATTCGTACCCGGTTTTCCTGTTGGTACGCCAGAATCTACAGTCAGAAATACTTTGGGTAATCCCAGCAAAATTACTAAAGGCGTCTGGAAAAATACCCGCGCCGTACTCTATGAAGATTTTGTCCCAGGTGAAGTTAGCTTAGGTTATTTATTCGATCGCAATACCCAACTTTTGCGCCAAACCGAAGTAGCATTCGATCCCTCGGTAGACTCGGAATCGATGTTTAAAACTCTCAATGAAATGTTAGGCAGTCCAGCATCACGGGAGATAAAACTACAGCTAGAAAGAGTGTATAAAAGAGAAAAAAATAGATATTCGTTTGCTGTAGGCGATCTAAAAGGAGTAATTGAACGAAACGATCGCGATCGCATTTACATCGGTATTTGGGATGAAGATTTACACTAAATATGGGGTCTTTTGAGTCGAGCGTGAAAAATGTTTGTGTCTGTCACAGATATTTCTATGGTGGGTGACGGCACGGGAACTTAATTATCGATAGAAAGTGGTTAACTTATCGCCCGTGCCTAACCCACCCTACGATTAATATCATGTCCGGTAGCATCGGTTGCATAAAAAATGCGTTCTTATCTGCGTTCATCTGCGTTTATCTGTCTTCATCTGCGGTAAAAATTTAACCCCCGATCTCCCACAGATAATCTTTCGCCATGTACTATCAATGCAACCGGACACGATATCAATAAGTTTTTATTATTACTAATCAGCAATAAAAAAAAGTCCCATTTGGGACTCTTTAAATGCAAATGCAAGGTAATAATGCCAGCGATTACTTAATAGAAGCTTTACCGCCCGCTTCTTCAATTTGCTTCTTGATATCTTCGGCTTCTTCCTTCTTAATGGCTTCCTTAATCGCTTTAGGAGTAGCTTCCACCAAATCTTTGGCTTCTTTCAGACCCAAACCGGTAATGCTACGTACAACCTTGAGAACGCCAATTTTCTTGTCAGCAGGAACTTCTTCCAGAGTGACGGTGAATTCGGTTTGTTCTTCTACTGGTTCAGCAGCAGCAGCAGCAGCAGGAGCCATCATCATCATGCCACCAGTAGGAGCAGCAGCGCTAACGCCGAAGGCTTCTTCAATTTGCTTAACCAGTTCGGCAGCTTCCAACAGAGTCAAAGTTTTGAGTTGTTCGAGAATTTGATCGGTAGTAGCAGACATTGATAAACTCCTGAGAATTGTTTAGATAATTTGGTCATCGGTCATTAGTCATTAGCCGTCGGTCAAAAGTTAGCGGTTTTGGAAATTAACTACTAACTATTGACAACTGATAGCTGACAAACTAAGCGGCTTCGCTTTCGGCGGCACCATTGTTTTCCTTGTCCTTGTCGGCCACAGCTTGAAGGCCACGAGCCAGAGAAGAAGGAACTTCGTTGATCGCGATCGCAATTTTGGCAGTCACAGAATTCAAAGCACCAGCAATCTGAGCCATGAGCTGTTCCTTGGATGGCAGGTCAGCGATCGCCTTGACAGCATCTTGATTTAAGGCCCGACCTTCCATGACGCCACCGCGAAGTTCCGACTTCTTGGTAGCTTTTTGGAAATCTTGATAAGCCTTAATCGCGCCGCCGATGTCTTCCTTGACGAGGAGAAAAGCAGAAGAACCTTTGAGGAATTCCTGCATTGGCTGCCATTTCTCATCGTCTTGAACGGCAATTCCCATCAGCGTGTTTTTAGTCACCTTGCAAACAGTACCGGTGGGACGCAGCCGTCGCCGCAAATCGGTGATCTCAGCAACAGATAGTCCTTGGTAGTCGATCGCGACTACCAGCTGAGACTGGCTCAAGGTTTCCTTGAGGTCAGCAATAATTGCGTCTTTGTTTTCTCGCGTTCTACCCATACTTATTTCACCTCCTTACTTTGGGAACTGGGGTTAGGGCGTCGGGATTAGGGGCTAGGGCGTTGGGAAGAGGGAGAGGGAGGAATTCTGACTTCTGACTTTTGACTTTTGACTTTTGACTTTTAACTCCCCCTCCCCCTCCCACATCTCGCCGTTTTTGACACAATCAAAAACCCCAGCCTTCGAGCCGGGGTGACGAGATCGCATTCTTTTCGATCGACCGCTAAAACTCAAACGAGTAAGTGGTAAGAATGCGAACTTTGGTGTCTACCTCGGCAGGAAATTAAGCCATTAGCTCCTGCTGTCATTGGCGCAAGCGTATTCAGTTAGTTGATTTTGGATTTTGGATTTGAGATTTTGGATTGCTTATTTAATTTCAATCTAAAATCTAAAATCTAAAATCTAAAATTTTTAAGCTGCTTCTGTCAGCTTCAAATCGCGCAGGCCGCTAATATCAACCTCAATCGAGGGCCCCATTGTAGCAGACACATAGATAGTGCGCCAGTAGCGGCCTTTAGCACCAGAAGGACGGTTGCGATCGATTGTTTCTTGCAATGCCTTCAGATTCACCAGCAAATCTTGGGCGGAGAAAGATGCCTTGCCGAACAGAATGTGAACAATCCCTGTTCGGTCTGCCCGGAATTCTAGTTTACCAGCTTTGAACTCTGCGATCGCTGCCCCCAGATCGTTAGTTACCGTACCCCCCTTGGGCGACGGCATCAAACCGCGTGGGCCTAGCAACTTACCCAGCTTTGCCACCTGCGGCATCACATCTGGCGTTGCGATCAGCTTATCAAAATCCATTCTGCCTTTTTGGATTTCGTCGATCAGCTCCTCTGAGCCAACCACATCTGCACCTGCATTACTTGCTTCGGTTACTTTTTCCCCGCGAGCAATTACTGCCACCCGTACTGTCTGTCCAGTTCCTTTGGGCAGCACTACCGTTGTCCGCAATTGTTGATCGGCGTACTTCGGGTCAATTCCCAACCGGATGTGAGCTTCTGCCGATTCGGGAAACTTAGCCGTGGCGGTTTCCTTTAACAAATTTAACGCTTCTAACGGCTCGTAAGGCCGCTCTTCCACTTTCTTACGCAGTTCTTGCATTCTGCGCGATTCTTTCTTCATTCTTTATCTCTCCTGGGGTTGATGGCGAAGCCAATCGCTTCTCCCCCGATCAATTTTGGATTTTGGATTTTGGATTTTGGATTTATTCTGAACTTTGAAGTCAATTCAGAGTTATCTTGCCTCAGCTACAACTAATCTGTAACTGTGACACCCATATTGCGAGCGGTTCCTTCCACAATCTTCATCGCTGCATCAATGTCATTAGCATTGAGGTCAGGCAATTTAGTTTGGGCAATTTCTCTCAATTGCGACCGCGTAATCGAACCAACTTTCTTGCGGTTGGGTTGATCCGAACCTTTCTCAACTCCAGCCGCCTTGGTAATCAAAACCGAAGCTGGAGGAGTTTTCAGCACAAACGTGAAACTGCGATCCTCGTAGACGGAAATTTCTACGGGAACCACCATTCCAGCTTGATCCGCAGTTCTGGCGTTGTATTCCTTACAAAACGCCATAATATTCACCCCATGCTGACCCAGTGCTGGGCCGACAGGCGGGGCTGGGTTGGCCTTTCCTGCTGGCAAGGCCAACTTAATTATTGCAACAACTTTTTTGGCCATTTATTCTTTAGCTCTGTTTTTGAACCTGATTGAATTCCAATTCCACTGGCGTATCGCGCCCAAAGATCGAAAGTAATGCCTTGAGCTTGCTACGTTCGGGACTTACTTCAATCACCTCTCCTTCAAAGTCTTTGAAGGGCCCTGAAAGCACGAGGATTCTGTCACCCACAGCCATATCGATTTTGACGACTGGCTCTTGCTCGCGAGTTTGCTTAAAGATTCTTTCTACTTCTGCTTGACTCAGCGGCACTGGTTTGACGTGACCCCGGCCACGTCCGTAGCGGCGTTTTTGTTCAGCCCCTACAAAATTAATCACATTTGGCGTATTTTTGACAACCTGCCAACTTTCATCGTCCATGATCATCTGGACAAGTACGTAGCCGGGGAAAACTTTTTCTTCGCCATGTTGTCTGCTGCCGTCTTTGCGAATTTTTACGGCAGGTGTTTGCGGAATTTCTACTTGTAAAATGCGATCGGCCACATCCAGAGTTTGGATGCGTTGCTCCAGGTTTGTTTTTACGCGCTTTTCACAGCCTGAAGCTACCTGCACGGCATACCAACGGGAGCCTTCTTGCACCTCGTCTGGAGATAATTGTTCTACGTCCAGGGATGCTAAGTGCCGATCTCGATCGCGTTGTTCGTCTGTTGCGGAACTCATCCGAACACCTTTGTTGATGCCCAACTAAAAAAGTTATCTACTAAATAGATCAGAAGTGCAGAAAGAATCACCATCAGAATGACCGCAGCCGATTCGCTGATTAACTGCTGCCTGCTAGGCCAGACTACTTTATCCAGCTCTTCCTTGGTTCCCTGCACAAACTTGCCGACACTAAACCCTGCTTTCGTTTCCTCAGTCTCTGCTTCGCCTTTTTTTGCCACGCTCCCTTATTCCCCCTTTCTTCCCTCTACTTTTGACTGCACAACAATGCTTGCCAAACTTTAAGTTTGGTTGCCACACACTAGAAGGCGATCGCTAACCACCCAAAAAAACAATTATACCCTAAAATTGTTTCTCTTTAGGATAATCAGACTCAAAACCACCCCCAGGCATTTGTCTGGAGGCGGTTTATTCTTAAATTATTATAGCGCTATATTTGATATTCATTTGATAGTCAAACAGAAAGCGATCGTCCAAAATACCGCAGCTTGCGAGTGGATAATGTACAACATTTGAAAGAGCAGCGGAGCGGGGGAGTGGGGGAGTGGGGTAATTAAGATTTTCCCTCTTCCCTCTCCCTCTTCCCTAATCCGGACGCCCGACGCCCTTTTTTTGACTTTTGACTTTTCCTACGCGCCCTGGAGGACTTGAACCCCCGACATCAGGTTTTGGAGACCTGCGTTCTACCAACTGAACTAAGAGCGCTCGCTGATTTATGTGCCGAATTTGATTATAACAACATTATGAGAGTCTGTGCAAGAGACTCCCATATTTTTACCAAAACTAGGACATGGGACGGTCAAAGCGTTGCTTCAGACGAGTGGCCTTACCGACGCGATCGCGCAAGTAGTACAATTTAGCACGACGAACTTGGCTTCTCCGCAGCACCTTGATGCTAGAAATTCTGGGAGAGTGAACTAAAAACACCCGTTCCACCCCAACGCCTTGAAAGATACGGCGCACGGTGATTGTTTGGTTAATACCCGTATTGCGCTTGGCAATCACAACACCTTCATAAGGCTGTACCCGCTCTTTACCGCCTTCTTGAATTACGACCCCAACCTTAACAGTATCGCCTATATGGATTTCGGGTAGATCTTTTTTTAGCTGTTCCCCTTCTATCGATCGAATTATTTCTTGTGCATTCATAAAAATCTCCGGGAATGTGTAAACCGTGTGTCTGGTCAACTAGGGTTTCCGGTTGGAAGTCCCCGATTATAACCGGGGTCGTTGACAATATTTCTAAAAAACTCACAATTTTTTATCATACATCGATATAAGTATAAAAGTCCAGAGTATACCAGAAAAGCAAGTAGGGTGGGCAATGCCCACCCCGCTCGTATAGGTATTGTCGTTCGCTCCGATATCGCCAATTCCCTTGCAGTGCTTAGAACGTAAATGTCGTCCGCACTGTACCCACATAAATGGTGTCGTTGTTGTCGTTATGTTCTGGATTGAGAATCACAAAAGCACCGGGGGTAATTGAGATATTGTCGTTGACGCGGATACGGTAGAAAGCCTCCAAGTGATAGGAAGTATCGGGATCTTCAGCAGCATCGCTATCGGTAACTCTGGGTGGCTGACCCGCGACAAAACCCAGCAGGTTACCCTTTCTGCCAAAGTCAGGTAAACCGAGAGTTACGGCATAGTTGATGATAGTTGCATCTTGATCGGCAACTCCGTCTTCCCGGTGAGCATCTGTATAACCTCCCCAAGCAGAAAGAACAAATTTGGGGCTCAATCGCAAAGTTGCTTCTAGCCCGAAATGGTCTGCGGAAGTAGCAACGCGACCAAACGGCTGGGCAGCTATAGAGCTACCAGTGCTTCCGGACAGGTTAACATTACCTGGGTGGTTATTGAAAGAGCGGACGTAAGTCAGACCCAAACCAAAAGTGTTGCTTGGCCGGAAAGATAACTGAGCCATTGCAGCATAGTTACCGTCGAAAAGCCCAAAGCTATCGGTGGGATTATTAGCAATGCCAGCACCCGCCATATAGCCCAAACCTAGACTGATAGCTTTGCTGAATCTATGTTCGATTGCTGCGCCCGCACCACCTTCAGCTTGTCGATAAATCGGGTTAAAGCGTCCAAATCGAGATATAGAACCAGTTCCAGAAGATTCAAACAGCGGGTTGAAGTTATAGAAAAAGTCGTTATACTCACCCCCGTTAGCGATCAAATGGACTGTTGTCCGAGAGCCCAAGGGGAAACGATAAATTAACTGGGATAGAGTGACATTGTTATTGTCATCGTTGCCGTCAACCCCCAAACGGGTCATATTCGTACCCGTGACACTGCCACTAAAAGGAGTGATATTTCGGGCTTGCAAACGAGTTCTCAAACGGTCTTTGCCAGTAAAGCTGGTATCGAAATTCAGACGTACTCGGTCAGCGAAAATGGCATTATCCTGCAAGTCAGGATTATTATTTTCATTATCATCCCGATCGGCTGCTTTATCGCCAAACACACTAGATAGAGCGAAAATAGCTTCTCCCCTCAGCTTGGTAGTGGTAGAGAACTGCTGCGCTTCCAATTTCGCCGTGCGAGCTTCCAATGTGTCTACACGACCCCGCAGGGTGGTGAGTTCGGCTCTAAATTCCTCTTGCAAACGCCTGAGCCGCTCCAAGTCCTCTGCACTTACATCCGGACGTATGGTACCGATCAGTTCTTGAATGCGATTCAAGCAAGAATTTAAACCGGCGGCAAATTCGTAGCGAGTCAAAGCACGGTTGCCGCGATAAGTGCGATCGGGATATCCTTCAATACAGCCATAGCGCTCTACCAGAGATTGCAGAGCTTGGAATGCCCAGTCTGTCGGTTGCACGTCCCGCAATTGGGACACGGAAGTAACTTGTTCCAGACCGTTGGTTTGCTCGGTGTACTGATTGATTTGGTCTATAGTTCCGTTAGAAGTGTTGTTCGAGCTTGGCTCGACAATGGCCGGTGGCTGATTGTAGCGATCGATTTGGTCTAGCATAGTGCCAGCTTCTTGCTGGGCATTGCTAGAGGGTTGGTTAGCGATTGTCGTCGAAGATTCCTCTGCTGCCAGAGTACCGTTAGCTACCAGAATTGTTGCACCCAGAAGAACGGGGCTGAGTCTTAGCGCGTTCCAAAGCGTTTTTGACATCTTATCTTTGTTGCCTCACACCAAATTTGACTGTACGATAAAGCCTCAAAATCGACTCAAACAGGTCGCAGAGTATTCCATATACCTTCTCAGGTTATTTTATAACCACCTGCATCTCCACTGAACAAGATATGTGTAAGTAAACTTACTGGCATATACTCAAAAAAGCTACGATGAGAAGGCGATCTCTCACTTTACTTTTGAGGTCAAACAGTCTGTTTTTGTTTGCCAAGAATCAAAAAGCGCCCCCGTCGGCTAAGAATACCTTCTTGTTCAAACTGGTTGAGTAACCGAGTTACAGTTACTCGCGTTGTACAGATAACTTCCGAGAGCGCTTGATGGGTTAACGGCAGTTCGATTAATTTTCCTGCCTCTACTTCGCGACCGAACTTACAAGCTAACCAGTATAGTAATTGTAGCAAGCGTACCTGAATTGGTCTGTTGTGGATGATACAAAGAATTTCTTCGTTCTGTTGAATATGCAATATGCAAGCATCCATAATTTGATACCAAAGATTAGAGGGTACCAAACAGACTTCCACACTTGTTAAACATTCGATCTGATATGGTTCTAGTTTAGATAAAGGTTTGCCAACCACATCCCCCGCTCCCCAGAATCCGAGAGTTATCGGTCTTCCATCTTCGCTCCAAGTTAAAGTCCGGACAATGCCGCGCTCTATTTTCCATAAATTTTCGGAGTGTAGGGGGAGTAAATCGCTACAGCTAAATGTCAGCTGCTTGAGATTGGTAAGGTTTAGAGGAGCGGGAGCAGAGAGCGCCATAAAATTTTGGGGTTTGGTAGTGGGTAGTGGATAGCGGCTAATGGGTGATGCTTATTACCATCAGTCATCAGCTACTAAGCAATTGGTTTGGCGTCGAGGCGTCGAATCGCTACAACGGCTGGTTTTGGTGGGTCATTTTTACTTTTTCCAGGCCAATTGGAGCCAATCGGAACAGTGCGAGTTTGCTTGAACTTCTGACCGTCAGCTGTTCTCATCTCAAACTCGCGAGTTTCGCTAGCTGCATTTTGGCGAATTCCTTTAATTTCTCCAGGATGCTGTACCGATAAAAATAAAGTTTGTCGGTCTTGAGTAAAGAAAGGCCCTGTGGTTTCGCAATCCATCGGGCCCATACCGAACAGGTAGGCGTTACCTGCGTTTGGCCCAGAAGTGGGGATATACCAAATCGAGTTGTTGCCGAAGCAACCTCGTCTGAAAGGGTCGCCCGCATCGTTAAGTGCTGCTGAGGACATATCGGTAACCATCCAGACGTTGTTATCGCGATCGATCAGCAGGTTGTCGGGATTGGAAAAGCCAGCCCCACCGTCTGCGGGTTCGCCACCCATCGCTAACATCTGCCAACGAAAGGTCATTGCTGCTGGGTCGTTGTTATCTTCCGTCAGACGCATAATCCAGCCAAATTCCCAAGGGCTTTCTCCTTTCGGCCCCTTGAAAATGCGTTTGTCTGGGCCACCCTCACCCCCAGGCGAACCGGAAGTGAAGGTGATATAAAGTGAGCCATCGCCTGCTACTTCCGTGTCTTCGGGACGCGCCGTGGCGGTTGCTCCAGCCGCATTGGCAGCAAAGTGTGCATCGATGAGAATGGCTCCTTGTTTTTCTTGGGCGTTACCTATGTAGAGGTCACCCAGAGTCTTAAATTTTTGTTTAAAACTGTTGACTTCTGCGTCTGTTTTGGCATCAAAAATGCCTCCTTCCGGACGTTTGGGGAGGGGGAGCAATTTTCCCTCAAGGTTGCTGGGCGGGACGGGATTTATTGGGGTGCTGGGTTGGAGGGCAATCCAGCGTCCGGTGCCATCTGGGTTAAAAACGGCGGCATAGAGCATTCCATCCGCGAGCAAACGGGAATTGGCTTTATCTTGGGGATTGCTGACGATGCCTTTGCTGACAAATTTATACAAGTGTCCGCCACGGCGATCGCACCCGGAATAAAATGCCAGCGGTTTGCCAGATACAACGCGAATGCCTACAGCTTCGTGCCTGTAGCGTCCCAGCCAGCTATGTTTGGTGCCGTAGTCGTTTGGGTTGGCTGGGTCTAATTCTACAATCCAGCCATATTTGTTACCTGCCAATCCCAGTACGTTACCTTGACCGAACAATTCTGCTTCGCCGATCGTGAAAGGTAGCTGGCTGGGGTCGAAAGAAGTGCCATCGGCATATACTGGTTCCGGTACTTGAATTTGGAAGTTTTCTTCGCCGCTGAGGACGGTTCCCCAAGGTGTTGTCCCGCCAGCGCAGTTGCCAAATGTGCCGATAATACGATCTCCCAATTTATCGATATACCCTTCGCCTTGGGTTTTGCGAAACACAAATGCCGCCGGCCCGGTAGTCTTTAAATAGCGATCGTCTTCTAAACCAGATATACCGCTGATGCGGCGATCGACTTGAGAATTTGTTCGCACCCATTTACCATCTGCATTTTTGCGAATCGAGATGACGCCGATTCCCTGATCGATCAAAGCTTCTTGACAAATTGCTTGGATTTTGGCTTTCAGATCCTTATCTTCCGGAGGTAAACCAAAAGCATTAATTCCATTTTTACCAGCAGCTTTTACAGCAGCTTTTACCTCTGCAAAAGGCAAAGCTTTTTGCATCACCTGCTGATAATTTTGAACCCAAGGTATAGGGCTGATGTACTCAAAATTGATGCTCAAATAACCTTCATCTTTTCCAGTTTCTATGAAAGACAAATAGTCATTATTATAGCCAAAACGAGAGTTACCTATTTTATCTCCCCACGCACCAATAATGTCATAGGTGAAGTTTTCTGGTAGCACGAGGTCATCCACCACTTCGTAAGTGCTATAATTCGGCACTTGTTCGGCATATGGAATTGTATCGATTTCCAGAGGCATTGGGCCTTTGACTGGCTGGAAGATAAGGTTGTTAAGAGCAAATTTTTTCCTGTTTGTTAAGAGCGTTACCGCTGCGATCGCGCCTGCACTCGCTCCTAACAATAACAAGAGTTCCCGTCTTTTGAGCTTCATAAAAGCTTTCGTTTTGGAAGATAAGCAAAGAATAGGCTGGGAAAAAGCCACGGCTTTGTACCCAACCTTACTATTGTAAGTTTAGGATCTGGTAAGACTTAGGTAATCTTTAGGTTAAATAAATTTCTCTTACGGTCAGCAGGAAACTGTCAGCGGTCAGTTGTCAGTTGTCAGTCGCCATTTTCTCTCAGCACTATTATTTTTTTGACTTTTGACTTTTGACTTTAACTACCGGTGTCCCGTGACAATATAAGCTACTCTTTGACCTATATTGGTGGCATGATCGGCCATGCGTTCCAGATGACGAATCACCAGAGCCAGCAAAAGAATTGGTTCTACAACTCCTTTGACATCCCGTGCGCTAGCTAAGCGCTGGTAAAGAGTTTCGTAAGCAGTGTCCACAACATCATCTTGCTGCTTCACCTGTCGTCCACCTTCTGCATCCAAATCTGCCAAAGCTACCAAACTCATGGCCAGCATAGCTTGCGCTTGATGGGACATAGCGGCTATTTCTGGCAAACAAGCATGAGGGGGGTAGGGAAACAATTTAATCGCAATTTCTGCTAAGTCCTTGGCGTAATCTCCTATACGCTCTAAATCTCGCACCAATTGCATATAAGCACTTAGGATACGCATATCTCTAGCAACTGGAGCTTGCAAAGTCATCAAAGTAGCGCTATCCAACTCGATTTTGCGATAAAACCGATCGATTTGTTTATCGAGTGCGGGAATTTCCTCTGCTGCTGCTAGATTGCGATCGAACAAGGATTGATGGGACAGGCGAAACGATTGTTCTACCAATGCTCCCATCCGCAGAACATCACCTTCCAAGCGCTTGAGGCTGCGCTCGAAGTGGTGTCGTTCTGGATGCGGGTTGAAACGAGAAGTATTCACCCTAACTTGTGGAAAAACCATATGATTGCGGTACCAGCTAGCTCCGAATTTAATTTCCAAGTGCTGAATTCCTCGTTTTTATACTTCGTCCCGATCAAAAAAAGTATTTTAAATTACAAAAAATTTCGGCTACTTAGCCAGACCGACTCATTCAGCCCTCAGTATTAATTTGAGGAGCGATCGCCTGTCCATAAGGTAATTCAATTTTCAGCCAAGCGCCACCGGTTTGAGGGTGATTTTTAGCTTGTACGGAACCGCCATGAGCGAGCACAATTTGTCGGACAATTGCTAAACCTAAGCCGCTACCGGTTGTGCTGAGTATTCCGGAAGCTTGGGAGGACGAACGTGGCATTTCGTCTTCGGGAAGGGGAGAAGCCGTTTGTCGCGTCCGAGAAGCATCGCCGCGATACAATCTCTCAAAAACATGAGGTAAGTCTGACTCAGGAAATCCAGCACCTGAATCGATGATATTTATTTCCACAAGCTTGGCGACATCATTCTCTGGAAGTAAATTAACTTCGACTCGAATTTCACCCAAAGGGGGACTGTATTTAATACTGTTGTCAAGTAAGTTCAAAAAAACTCGGTGCAGTCTAGACTCATCGGCTTCTAACCACAAAGAATCTGGGCCAGAATAACTCAGACCGAGCTGCTTTCGGACGACGAGCGGTTCCAAGCTATGCCAGACGGAAATTATCAGAGAGCGCAACTCCAAAGGTTTGCGACGTAGTTTGTTGCTGGAGTCAACTTCCAGCTGGCTGAGTTCCAACCAGTCTTGTACTAGATCGATCAGTCTGTTAACTTCTGGGAGCAGACGCTCAACCCATCGGCTCATAGGCGGTTGCAAACGGTCTTGCAAAGCTTCCGCCACTAAACGGATCGAAGTTAGTGGGGTTCTCAGTTCGTGGGCCAAATCGGAAACCCACCGATCTTGCGCTTGCGAAAGTTCCACCAAAGCTTGTCGGTTTTCCAGAAAAACGGCTACTTCTCCCTCCGGTAAAGGCCAACTAGACGCCCGCAGGGTGAAGGATCTAGCTCCACCGACAGCCTGTGCGTTTGGGTAAGTTGGATGAAAAACCCATTCTTGCTGACAGGGTTGCTGTTTTTGACGAGTTTGTTCGATCGACTGGTCGAGTTCGTAAGAGCGCACTAACTCCAGCAGCAAGCGAACTTGTCCGGGTTCCCATCGGTCTAAGTTTAAAAGCTGTCGCGCTTGTTCGTTGCACCAAAGCAGCTGGTTTTCTTCATCGACGATCAAGAAACCGCAGGGTGCGACTTGGAGAAATTCCTGCCAAGTTTCCAGCTCGATTTCCAGGTTTTGTCGATATCGATCGGCTAACAAAATTCCTCGTCGCAGGCGGGAAATCAGGGGTAAGGCAGGTTGTGCCATACCCCCCCGATCGACCTGCGCTCTCAAGTTGCGATTCATTTGTGCTTCGTTGCGCGAGGATGTCAGAGGACTAAACTTTGTATCTGCGGGGAGCGATCGCAACAATTGCCCCAGCTGTTTGTAAAGCCAAGCCTGCCAGCAGAGCCAAAACCCAAGCCCTATCGCTAGACCGAGAAAAAAGGCAACTACGCTCATGCTAATCGGTTAAAAGGTGATTGGGAAAAAGGTAATCGCTAATTGGTAATTGGTTTTTTTGCCACTACCGGTTATAGAAAAATTTGGGTTGAAAACCCCGTCCTTCTAGGAAGGCTTTACAAGGAATCTAGTAGAATGTAAGGCATGACAGAAAAAGCCTACCGCTACCGCTTTTACCCAACACAGGAACAAGAACAACTCTTGCGCCGGACGTTGGGTTGTGTTCGGTTGGTTTACAACAAAGCCTTGCACACCCGTACCGAAGGCTGGTACGAAAAACAAGAGCGAATTGACTACAAACAGACATCTGCATTGCTGACGGAGTGGAAAAAGCAGAAAGATTTCCAGTTTCTCAACGAAGTCAGTTCTGTTCCATTGCAACAAGTATTGAGGAACCTGCAAAAAGCCTTTGTTAACTTTTGGGCAGGCCGCACCAAGTACCCCAAATTTAAGAAGAAGCGGAGCGGTGGCACTGCTGAGTTTACTCGTGCGGCCTTCAGATGGAAGGATGGTCAGTTGTGGCTGGCAAAGTGTTCCGAGGCGCTGCCAATTCGTTGGAGTCGTACTATTCCAGAAAACTGCGAACCTTCTACGGTGACAGTGCAGTTGGAAGCCGCAGGGCGTTGGTTCGTTTCTTTGTTGGTCGATGACCATACAGTTAAACCGCTCCCTCAGATTGATAAAGCTGTAGGTATTGACGCAGGCATCACCTCGTTGATTGTTACTAGCGATGGAGAGAAGATTGCCAACCCCAAGCATTTCAAGCGTTTGAGATCCAAGTTGAGACAGGCTCAAAAAGCATTGTCTCGGAAAGTTAAAGGCTCTCACAATCGAGAGAAGGCAAGACATCAGGTGGCTCGAATTCATGCCGCAATTGCCGATTCTAGAGCCGATTTTCTGCACAAACTGACGACTCGACTGGTACGCGAAAACCAAACGATTGCGGTCGAAGACTTGGTTGTGAAGAATATGATGAAGAACCGTAGGCTCAGCCCAGCTATTGCTGATGCAAGTTGGGCTGAGTTGGTTCGTCAGTTGGAATACAAGAGCCATTGGTGTGGTCGAACATTGGTAAAAATTGACCGATGGTTTCCCAGTTCTAGACGCTGTGGAAACTGCGGTCATGTTGTCGATAAATTGCCGCTTGATATCAGAGAGTGGGATTGCCCCAACTGTGGAACGCGCCACGACCGAGATATCAATGCCGCACAAAATATTCTCGCCGCAGGGCTTGCGGTGATAGTCTGTGGAGCGAACGTCAGACCTGATGGGCATAAGTCTAAAGGGCAGTTGCGAAATACCCGCAAGGGAAAGAAGCAGAAACCTGAGTCGTGAGTCTTAGGAATCACCGTCCTTCAAGGACGGTGAGGATGTCAACCATTACCCATTAACCAATGTTGCCATTAGCCAAACCGATAACCAAAACCGCGAATTGTCACAATATAGTCTGGATGGCTGGGGTCTTTTTCCATTTTTTCTCGCAGCCAGCGAATGTGAACGTCTACCGTTTTGCTGTCCCCCACAAAATCCGGCCCCCAAACGTGGTCGAGCAATTGCTCCCGCGACCATACGCGGCGGGGGTAACTCATAAATAATTCTAAGAGACGAAATTCTTTGGGCGCGAGGTTAACTTCCTCGCCGCGCAGCATGACGCGACACTCTTGGGGATAAAGGAGAATTTCCTTAAACTGCAAAACAGGTGGTTGAGTTAAACCGCTCAAGCGCTGACGGCGCAGCAATGCTCGACAGCGAGCGACAAATTCCCGCATACTGAAGGGTTTGGTGAGGTAGTCATCGGCTCCCACTTCTAAACCCAACACGCGGTCTGTTTCACTTCCTTTGGCGGAAAGAATCAAAATCGGTACTGGGTTGCCTTGTCGCCGCAGCAAGCGGCAGATATCCAAACCGTTAACTTGGGGCAGCATTAAATCTAGGACGACTAGATCTATGGGGGACTCTGCCGGTTCGGTGTAGATAGTCTGCAACAAGGCGATCGCTTTTTGTCCGTCTGTAGCAGTTGTAACTTCGTAATCTTGCTCTTCCAGGGCCATTACGATCATTTCTCGGATCAGATCCTCGTCCTCAACCACGAGAACACGGCTTTTTTGCCCGATTTCTGCCCTAGAAGGAGTCTGAGTTAACTCAAGTGAAAACATGATTTAGGAACTTTGTATGTGTCTAAGTCCACCAAAAAGATAACGCGATACGGGCCTATTGTTGATGGTTATGTGGCGAAATCGCATTAAACTTAAACGATGCGAAGTTATAGAAAAAAAAGCGGCATATTCCAATATGTAAGATGGCGATTCCAGACTGGCGTCTGACTGGCTAACCTCGTTACTATGAAGTTTATACTTTAGTTCGATCGGGCAATGCTGCTGCATTTATCTACTTGGCCTGAAGTGGAAGCTTATCTGGAGCGATCGCAGGGTATTATTATTCCCATTGGTTCGACGGAACAGCACGGCCCAACTGGGTCGATCGGCACGGATGCGATTTGTGCGGAAGCTGTCGCCCGTGGGGTGGGGAATGCGATCGAGGTTATGGTCGGCCCTACAATTAATGTGGGGATGGCACTGCATCACACTTCTTTTCCCGGTACGATTTCTCTGCGACCCAGTACGATGATTCTGATGATTCGCGACTACATCAGCAGTTTGGCTAAGGCTGGGTTTACTAAATTTTTCTTTATCAACGGTCACGGAGGAAATGTTGCCACTCTTAAGGCGGCTTTTTCCGAGACTTATGCTTATTTGGCAGATTTAAATTTTCCTAATGCCCACCTGGTACGCTGTCAGGTGAGCAATTGGTATATGTGTGCCAGCGTTTACAAGTTGGCAAAAGAGTTATACGGTAACGAGGAAGGCAATCACGCGACTCCCAGCGAGGTAGCTTTGACTCAGTATGTTTATCCGGAAGCTATTAAACAAGCGCCTCTGTCAGCGGAAGTAGGACGTGGATACCCAATTTACGGTGCGGCTGACTTTCGTCGCCACTACCCAGACGGACGCATGGGTTCTAATCCTGCTTTGGCAACTCCCGAACATGGGAAGCAGTTTTATGATTTGGCGGTAAAAGATTTAAGTAATGGGTGTCTGGAATTTTTGAGTGCTGATTGAAAAGTGAATGCGATCGGCTATATGGCAATTAACAAAGTTACGGCTAACCTGTAGATAACCACCTATGGCGAGAGCGATATCATGGATACATTCTTAAAGCAATTATTTACCTACATATATAACATAGTTACAGCGCCTATAGAAATAGGCGAAACTTCTGTATCGCTCAGTTCGATCGTTAAACTGATACTTTGCGTACTGGCGGTCATTTTCCTAACTCGGGCTCTCAAGAATTTCCTCAAAAAATATGTGCTGACCAGAATGGGGATTGATGAGGGAAATCGAGAGGCAATCTCCACAATTATCAGCTATGGTATGGCGACGTTAGGCTTTATAGTCGTACTGCAAACCAGTGGTTTTAACATCGCTTCTTTGGCAGTCATTGCCGGCGGTTTGGGTGTTGGTATTGGCTTCGGTTTGCAGGATATTACGAAAAACTTTGTGTCTGGTCTAACTTTACTGGTAGAACGCAAACTAAAGCTGGGAGATTTTATTGAATTTGATGGAATGTCAGGATATATTAAAGAGATTTCGATTCGCTCTACGATTATCCGCACATTTCCAGGTGGAGATGTGGTAGTTCCTAACAGCGAACTGGTTAATAACCGGATTCTCAACTGGAGTTATGAAAACTTTATTGGTCGTATTGATATCCCGATTGGGGTAGCCTATGCAAGCGACCCTGTATTAGTGACAGAAACGCTTTTAAAGTCTGCTTATATGGAACCGGCAGTCTTACGGGAGCCGCCTCCCAGAGTTCTGTTTCTGGGATTTGGCGATAATAGTTTAGATTTTCTCCTGTGGGTGTGGGTAGGTAGAATTGATGACAGAATTACGATTAAAAGTTCTTTGAATTTTATCATTGATTATAATTTTCGCCAGCAAGGTATTCATATTCCCTTTCCTCAGAGGGATTTGTGGCTCCGCAATCCTGAAGTATTAAATGGGATGGGAGCGGTAGCATTCAGAGCTCCGGAAAAACAACAAGAAGATGGGGGAGATGTTCCACAATTTGCTAAGCCACAATTAGCGACGCAAATTGCTAGGCCATTAGCTATTAAAGATTTGCTGCGCCAAGTGACTTATTTCCAAAATTTTACAGATTTAGAATTGCGTCAATTGATTGAGGTCGGCTATAGAAAACGATTGGCTGCTGGGGAAATTTTGTTTCGAGAAGGCGATCCGGGGGATGCGTTTTATATTGTACTTTCCGGTTCCGTAGAAGTTTTTGTTGCCAAGATTAACAAACATCTCACTACGCTTACTACGGGACAATTTTTGGGAGAACTTGCCCTGATGTTGGGGATTCCCCGCACGGCTACAGTTCGGGCTGTTGAAGATACTATTTTGTTTGCCATTACTAAGAAGGGTTTTGAAAAAACATTGCAGTCTCAGCCGGAATTGTACGATGTGATTGTGCAGGAGTTAGGCAAACATAAAGAAGAGTTGGCGCAACGACAAAAGCAGCTGCGGGAAATGGGATTGGTAAATGAGGACGAAGATGATAAAAATCCGATTGATTGGATGCGGAAACGTCTGAAAAATCTGTTTAATCTGCAATAGTTTATGCTTAACAAGCTGTTTCACAGTCAGCTTGATTTCATTTAACGGACATCCCCATCAGCTTTAGCACCAGGATGTCCTCAATATCTACATATTCTGAGAAGGGGTTTATATGAGCGCACATTTTCCCACAAATACATAATAATACCAAAAAAGAAAAATTTCCCGTGCGATCGACAAAATTTTTATTTTGCAACAAAAAAATAAACGCAGATAAATCTACTCTTATCTGCGTTTATCTGCGTGCATCTGCGGTTAAAAATTACTCCTGCATATCTTTATCTTCATCCTCATCCTCATCGTCATAATCACCATCCCCAGGGCTTTGAGGGGGCATAGCAGCCACGATCGCATCGATCACTTTTCCCACGGGTATAATTTCTAACCCCAATTCGCCAAACTTTTGGCCTTTAGGAACGATCGCACGTTTAAAACCCAGTTTTGCCGCTTCTTTCAAGCGCAATTCCATCTGGGAAACGGCGCGAACTTGTCCGCCCAATCCCACTTCGCCAATTAAAACAGTACTGGGATCGACAATGCGATCGCGGAAGGATGCGACAATTGCGATCGCCATCCCCAAATCTACCGCCGGTTCTCCCACATTCAAACCACCCGCAGAAGCAACATAAGCATCTAATTTAGATAGAGGAATTCCCACCCGTTTTTCCAATACTGCGAGAATTTGCAGCAGTCGGTTATAGTCAACACCAGTAGTCGATCGACGGGGAGAAGCGTAACTGGTAGGACTTACCAAAGCTTGTAATTCTACCACAATCGGGCGCGTTCCTTCACAAGCAACAACAAGAGAAGTTCCGGGAACCACTTCATCGCGATTCCCCAAAAATAATTCCGAAGGGTTGGAAACTTCTCGCAGTCCTCGGTCTACCATTTCAAACACGCCGATTTCGTGCGTAGCGCCAAAGCGGTTTTTCACAGAACGAAGCAAACGGTGAGAGGCAAAGCGATCGCCCTCAAAATACAGTACCGTATCTACTAAATGTTCCAAAACTTTCGGCCCTGCGATCGCGCCTTCCTTCGTAACGTGACCCACAATTAACAGCGTAATATCCTCCCGCTTCGCCAATTGCATCAGCGCCGAAGTACATTCCCGCACCTGCGTTACTGAGCCTGCTGCGGAAGTCAAATTGGGTAAATAGATAGTCTGAACGCTGTCAATCACTGCCACATGAGGCTTGAGCGATTCCAATTCCTTGAGAATCTCTTCCAGATCCGTTTCTGCTAATACGTATAAATTAGCACCATCAAATTTTTCTGTCTGGATATTTTCCGCAGCAATATTCTCCTGCTCTCCGGCTCCCCCCTTCTCCCCTCCCCGTCCCACGGGGAGGGGTTGGGGGTGGGGTTGCCCCTCTCCCGCTCCCTCATTTTCCTCGTCGCTCACGCTAACCCCCAACCGAGAAGCCCGCAATTTCACCTGTCGGCCCGACTCTTCGCCGCAAACATAGAGAATGCGATATTGACAAGACAGACGATTGGCTACCTGAAGCAGCAGCGTGGACTTGCCAATTCCCGGATCGCCGCCAATCAGCACCAACGAACCTGGGACAATACCGCCACCCAGCACGCGATCGAGTTCCCCGTAGCCGGAGAACCAGCGCTCCTCCTGCCCGTCAACAATCTCCGGGAAAGTGAGAGAAGCTCTTGGTTTAGCTGGTTTTGGAGCGGATTTGGCATTGGCGCGGCCAGCACTTTGCCAATTTACCCTCACCGGGCCTGTGGCTGGTGCGGAGGACGAAAATTGCTCTTCCAGACAGTTGTAAGTGCCACATTCCGGACACTTGCCGAACCACTGGGAAGTCTCTGCCCCACATTGGCTGCAAATGTATAGAGTTCGTGATTTTGCCATTGTATATATTGTTAAAGAATCTAAAACAAGGCTCGTAAATCTTAAAAAAGCTTGAAATCCAATCGCTGTCAGAGCTTCGGCCTTAAATAACCGACTGAGATGGGGTAATATTTTAATGTAATGGTACTAAAAATTAATGTTCGGAAACGCTACAAATTAAGGAGCATTGAGAAACTTGGAAAGCCATAAAGAAAAAATTCTGGTGGTGGACGATGAAGCCAGCATTCGCAGAATTTTGGAAACTCGTCTGTCAATGATTGGCTACGATGTCGTTACAGCTGCCGACGGCGAAGAAGCCTTAGAAACATTTCGCAACGCCATTCCCGACTTGGTAGTTCTGGATGTGATGATGCCTAAGCTAGATGGCTATGGCGTTTGTCAAGAGTTGCGAAAAGAATCCGACGTGCCAATCATAATGCTAACAGCTTTGGGAGATGTGGCCGATCGCATCACCGGTCTGGAACTGGGAGCAGATGATTACGTTGTCAAACCCTTTTCTCCCAAGGAGTTGGAAGCTCGTATCCGTTCTGTGCTGCGGCGGGTGGACAAAACCGGGGGTTCCGGTATTCCCAGCTCTGGTGTTATCCATGTGGCGAATATCAAAATTGATACCAACAAGCGACAAGTCTACAAAGGCGATGAGCGCATTCGCCTCACCGGGATGGAATTCAGCTTGCTGGAACTGTTAGTCAGTCGTTCTGGAGAAGCGTTTTCGCGATCGGAAATTTTGCAAGAAGTCTGGGGTTATACTCCCGAACGCCATGTAGATACGCGAGTCGTTGATGTTCACATTTCGCGACTGCGAGCTAAGTTGGAAGATGACCCCAGCAATCCAGAGCTGATTTTGACGGCGCGGGGTACAGGTTATCTGTTTCAGCGGATAATTGAGCCCGGTGAGGATGGCAAGTAGTTCTCGGTCATTTGTCATTTGTCATCAGGGAAGTATTTATGACAACTGACAACTGACAACTGACAATTGACAGCTAACAACTGACAACTGACACATGACAAAGGACAATAATCAGGTATTGCGGCGGTTGCCGATCGTTGTGGGTGTATTGGCAAGCGCTTTGCTGGTGCTGAACCGCTTGATGACGCCAGAATTGACCGCTTCTCAAGCTCGTTCGGATGTACTGGGCGTAATTTTATGCGCCCTGCTGATCCTGACAGGGTTATTATGGCAGCAAGTGCAACCGCGATCGCCCGATGCTGTCCGACTAATTGGCGAAGAGGGTTTGGAACTGGCACCTTCTTTGCCAGAAACGGTGAAAACTGAGTTGGCTTGGGCGTCACATTTGTTACTTACCAATACGGCAACGCGATCGCTCGTCGTTTGGTATGCAGGTAAAGTGCTGCTGCGACGGGGAATTTTGGGCCCAAACTCACAAGTAAAGCCGGGAGCAATTTTACAGCGCGTGCTGGAAAAGCAAAAACCGATTTATTTGGTGGAACTGAAGCTTTATCCCGGCAGAATTGAGTTTGATTACTTACCAGAAAATACTCAAGGTGTCATCTGCCAGCCAATAGGTAAACAGGGTGCTTTAATTTTAGGAGCTAATGCGCCCCGCAGTTATACCAAACAAGATGAAACCTGGATTGCTGGAATTGCTGACAAACTAGAAGTAAGCCTCAGCTCTAATTTAAGTAATCATGTTGCACCAGCTGAGATTTAAAAGACTATGCAAATTCTGTATTGGCTGCTCGTTCTTGTGATGGTTGTTGGCGTCATCGGTGCTGTCGTACCCGGTATTCCAGGTTCCAGTTTGATTGTAATTGGCGTTGTAATTTGGGGACTTGTGAATGGCTTTACGACAGGAGTCTATTGGGCGTTAGGAGTTTCCTTAGTAGTTTTCTTGCTCAGCATCGGCATTGATTATTTAGCCGCCTACTTGGGAGCCAAACGCGCCGGCGCGAGTAATTGGGCGCAGATTGGTGCGATCGTCGGCTTAATATTAGCCACTTTAGGTCTTTTACCAGCGCTGCCATTTGGGGGGCCAATTATAGGTATCTTGTTTGGGCCCCTACTGGGAGCGATAATTGGGGAGTTTCTCTATCAGCGCGAATTGGAGACAAGCCTGAGACTCAGACAAGCATTTCGAGCCGGTATCGGAATTGTTGTGGGTTCGGTCGTGGGCCGTTTGATTCAGGGAGTGTTAGCGATCGCAGCTGTCATCGTCTTCGTGTGGCAAACTTTGCCTCAGCTTATCGCAGGATACTAACGGAAGCGATCGCGAAAAAGTACTCATTGATAATCTAAGGTTCCGGGAAGGTAAATACTCTACCTCCTGGCATCAAAATGAGTCGAATTTTATTAGTTTGTCCTGACGGAAAAGGCGACACAAATCGTTCTCCTAGAAGTGGCATTTCCGTTCTGTCTAAATAAGTTTCGTCTACTTTTCCGTGCGGAATAATTTGTTTTATCGATCCATCGTTATTCAATAGCAAAGTGTACACCAAGCTAGTCGTCAAATTAGCAGGTGATTTCCAACGGTTGACGAAATATCTATTAACTTCCGCTACGTGCGACGGTAATTGCGACACATCCTGAGCTGGTAACCGCCAATTTGGGGATATTTGAGCGCTTGTCGGTTGTCTCGATACAGGAGATGGTGCTATGCGAACTGGTGTTGCTGTAGGAAGCCGCAGAGGAGGTGGGAGAACTGGTGCAGGTGGTATAGGAGGTAATCTTAAAGATGGGGGAGGTGGTGGAAGTGGTATAGGACGTAATCTTAAAGATGGGAGAGGTGGCGATCGTCTTTGTGATAACCTCAGAGGTGGTAAGTTGAGAGTTGGAATGTTTGCGATGGGAAATATTGGCAAACCTCTTGTTCCCTGCACAGAAGCACCTAACAAATTAGTGCCATCTAAATTCGCATTCATTAAATAAGCGCGATTCAAATTCGACCGACTCAAATTAGCTTTACTTAAATTAGCGCGACTGAGATCCGCTTGACTGAGATTAGCATTTTGCAGATTAGCTGCCGTTAAATTAGCATCCGTAAGAATGGCAAAACTCAAATCAGCACCGCTCAAATTCGCTCCAGTAAGGTCGCATCTCGAACATTCTTTTGTTTGCAGCAGTTGTCTAACCTGCGAAGCATTAAAAGCATTTACCGGAGACAGTGAAGGCACAAAATTTAGCAGGATTGCACTGCCGATAATTTGCACTTTTAAACAATCTTTCCATCTTTTCATCGCTAATCAGAACTTAGAGTTTCTAGGGTATTGATTAATATCATACCGCTTGCATCGGTTCCCAAAAAAATACCTCTTATCTGACTTCTTATCTGCGTTTATCTGCGTTCATCTGCCTTCATCTGCGGTAAAAAATTAACCGCCGATCTCCCAATAATCCTTCGGATCGGCTTTAAACTACGGATGCAACCGGACACAATATAACTAGCTGAACTAGATATGAGCAAATATTTTGACATTTGTCAAGAGTATCCTTAAGAAACCCGGACTCAAAATTTTTCAATTACACCCTTATCTCGACTTGCCCAAACAAAAGCAATAACAGCCATTACGTAACAAGCAAAACCAGTCCAAAACGATGCAGATATGCTAGAGTTAATGGCGATCGCAACTGCCAATACAGAGGCGCAAACTGAAGTAGCCCCGTTAATTCCCCACAACCAAGGTGTTAACTCAGTAGACTTTTTAGATGCTATTTGCATTCCCAGGGGAAATGCCATTCCCATAAAGAAACCCAAAGGCAAAAGTATGCCTGTTGCTACCAGAATGCGAACGGTTGTTATCGCATCCTCGAATAGTGCGATCGCATGAGGAGTAAATTTTCCAAATACGTACAGAATAAATAGCAGCAAAAATAGCCGTAAAGTTGCCGCACTTACCATACCTTTAGTGCTTACTTTTTGGGTGGAATAACTTCCCAAACCGCTGGAAAGCAATAAGGAAAACAACACCACAGATAGTCCGTAAGTCGGATGTCCCAAAAACACAATCAATCGCTGCATTTGGGAAATTTCTACTAACATAAAGCCCAAACCTATGCCAGCAAAAAATAGAGAAAGCGGCAAAGCATCTTTTAAAATTGCCTTTTTTGTGCTAAGAAGCAGCGGCACAATAATGCAGAGAAATGTCAGCAATACCACAATTATCAGTAAAGCGCCCAAAATTACAACTGCTTTCAGGTTAGAACTCCAAGCTTCCTCATACCAAACTTTTGGATTAAAAGCATCTCGCAGGCGCAGCATATTAAAGAAAAACGGGCTGTCATCCGTTGGGGGTGAAATATTGAGAGGAAATTTAGCTACAAATTCATCGAGTTTTTTGCCATCGGCAATTGTTTTAAAGTTATTATCTATAGCAAATTGCGGACTGAGTGCGATTTCAAATTGCATTTGCTTAGCAACTTTTTGCAGGGTATCCAAATCTTGTTTGGAAAATGGTTGTTTGCTTACCAGCATTGTGCCCACACCAGTCGCCTCATTCTCGTTTCCGCCAAACATTCGTCTGACAATGATGATGCGATCGCGTGTATTTTCAATCCCCAATTTCTTCAGCGAAGCAGTTGCTAAAGCAGTCAACCTATACATCTCACCCGGATTATTTCCGACATACCAACGAGATAGAGTTAAAATGCCCTTATCGGTGAGATGTTCTAAGAAAACTTTCCAACCTTCTATCGTGTAAAGTGAATTTTCTGATAGTACAAATGCACCCGATGCAGTTGCAGCCCAAGTGTCAATTAAGGAAACCTGAATTAGATCGAATTTATCTGGCGATCGAGCAATATAGCTGCGTGCTTCATCAGCTACAAAAGTAACTTTAGGATTTTTATCTAAATGTCCGGTAAAATCACCAAACTTTTTAGTTATCGCATTGATGATATCGTGATTAATTTCCACTCCCAAAACCGACTTCTGTCCAAACAATAAAGCCGAAAGTATATCCCTACCGCCGCCACTGCCGATCGCCAAAACTTTGGCATCTTTACGAAGATAATGAGCTAAATTAGTAATATCGTATTTCAGATATGCCAATTTACCAAAATTTCCATCAAATTTGGTGATAACTGTAGCAGCGCTAGCATCTATTTTTAATACGCGCTCTTCGATTTTATCCTTAAAAGGAACAACCGGACTAAACCCCCAACCAAAGGGATGTTCCGGGTCTCTATCTTCGCTGACAGTAATTCTAGAAAAAGAATTCCACTTTTCGTAAATTGGCGCTGATTCAAATTTTCCTTTCACCCACATTAGCCGCAGTAAAGGAGATTGCTGATTTACAAAAATAGTATTAATTACGGCAAACGAACCGAGTAAAACTGTAGATATCAGAGCAATTTGGATGAGTTTTTTTGATGCCGCATCAGATGCAAATAAAATAGCACCGATACTAGCAAGAAAAGCAACTATAATTACTGCTGTTGGCCCATCAGTAATGCCGATAATGTATACGAGGAGGATGCAGCCAAGCGATGCGCCAGCGAGGTCGTAAGCGTAAAGTTTACTAACTTGATGAGGAAATTTTGTCAAAGCCAAACATATACAAATTCCACTGAATAAGAACGGTATAGATATAACTAAATATGTTAAAGTAATAGAAGCTATTCCCTGAATCGCTAAGCTGGGAACGAACGGAATGTTTATATGTGCCAAAAAGCTAATAACAATCGAGATAGCAAAAAGTAAAGAAGTGCTAGCTAAATGAAACTTTGCTCGTTCTTGGGTGAAAAAGTTGGGCAACAAATATACCAAAACTGCGCCTAACGTCATTCCGAACATCGCTACCGAGGTAGCCATAAAAGCAAAATGATACCACATTGTCACGCTGAAAATGCGCGTGAGCAGGATTTCAAACATCAAAGTTGCGAGTGCGATCGCAAATAACCCTGCATAAGTTTCTCTCTTCACTGTGACTTCTGCGTTCATACTCCTCACACTCTTGAATTCAATCGCAAAAACTAAACAATTGCTTTGTTCTGGCGGTACATCACTCGTTTCTCTAACAGAAAACCTTTCCCCTTTTTCTTTGCGCTTATTAGCATTAAACCGCTTCTTCACAATTAAGCTGCGTCTTGAAATATTCTTTCATGGACTGATGAGAAATTTGGCTGCTCGTTTGAGCCGCCAATCTCCAGGGTTCTTCTTCTTGTGTCATTTTACGCAACTTCCAGGCAGAAAATTGGCCAAAGACAGAGTAAACTTCATCAAGTAAGCTCTTTGTTCGTTCATCATAAATGGAAAAATCAACATCTTTTGGGTAGGGAATTGCACCGACTCCATACTCTTTGTAGTAGTAATACAGAGCAGGGACAACTGGGCCATGCGTCCAAGCTTCTATAGGTTCAGGAAAGAGCGGTTCATCGTAAAGAGCTAAATGAAATCCCTGAGCATAATAGACTAATTTCTGAAGTTTGAGGTTAGATATTAGATCGCCAGCATCTTCATCTACCTGCGCCAGAAAGTATTTAGCTACATCATAACAACTCAGCATAGGGTTTTTTCAGCCGTTATTACTTTTCAATTTTAGCATCGCTCGCCTCTTCCTAACTGAGGATATTCTGCTAAGAAACATAAACCTGTCGATAATAAGCCTGATATTCTTCTGAAAGCAATGGTTCCCACCAATCGCGATGAGTTAAATACCATGCAACAGTTTTTCGCAATCCCTCTTCAACCGTGACAGAAGGAGTCCAACCCAACTGAGTTTTCAGCTTAGTAGAATTAATCGCATATCTGCGATCGTGTCCCGGTCTATCCTTCACAAAGCTAATCAAATTACTGCAAGGACGCACAGGCAAATCGGGAGCCAATTCATCCATTAACTGACATAAAGTTTTCACTAAATCGATATTTTTAACTTCGTTATTTCCACCGATATTGTAAGTTTCACCCGGTTTACCGCGATGAATAACAACATCTAAAGCACGACAATGGTCTATGACAAAAAGCCAATCGCGCACATTTTGTCCATCTCCATAAACAGGTAGGTTTTTGCCGATTAAAGCATTAATACACATCAGCGGAATTAGCTTTTCGGGAAACTGATAGGGGCCGTAATTGTTAGAGCAATTAGTGATAATTGTCGGCAAACCGTAGGTGTGGTGATAGGCGCGAACTAAATGGTCGCTACCTGCTTTGGATGCCGAATAAGGGCTGTTGGGAGCATAAGGTGTCGTTTCTGTAAAGGCCGGATCGTTAGGGCCAAGGCTACCGTAAACTTCATCTGTAGAAACGTGGAGAAAAACTCCCCCTCTGTCCCCCTCGTCTACAGGGGGGATGAAAGATAAGGTATTACAATGTTGTCGAAAAGCTTCCAGCAGGGTGAAAGTGCCGACTACATTGGTTTGAACAAAAGCACCAGGGCCTAAAATAGATCGATCGACATGAGATTCAGCCGCAAAATGGGCAACAGTATCGATCTTTTCTGCTTGTAATAATCGATCTGCGAGGGCGCGATCGCATATATTCCCCTCCACAAACCGGAAATTTGGTCGTTTTTCCAAAGCTGCCAAAGTGTGACGATTTCCTGCATAAGTAAGTGCGTCGAGAACTACCACCCGATCGTCGGGATAATTTTCGCACCAGTAATGCACGAAATTCGAGCCGATAAACCCAGCACCACCGGTTACCAGCAATCGTCGGGGTACTCGAACATTATTTTGTTGACTAGAGTTTGTCATTTTCTGAAATTTTTACCTGCTCCGGTTTAAACTTTTGTCAGCCGTATTATAAGGAAGTCTATCAGTTGGTGTGAGGAGACTTATGGTGACTCAGGTGAAACAGGTGACTCAGGTGACTCAACAAAGCGTTTTATCCTTAGCGAAACAGGGCGACCCCGATGCGATCGCCACCTTAATCAACCAAGTTGTATCCAAAAAAGGCGTGACAGCGATCGCAAAAACCAAAGGAACTTGCCTGCATATCGTGTTGGTAGCCGATCGAGTACCCAATCAAGCCTCCTGCGTCCGTTTCGTATACGACGGCATTGCCCGCCTCAACCCCAAGTATATTGATTCTGTGCGGATCTATGGGCGACGCACCGACCAAAAATGGCCTACTTGGACAGAGTTGCTAGAGTTACAGCAACCAGATTCCACCTCAACTACTTCTCCCACTGTACCTCTACCCCCCACTGCCGACCCGCACCCAAAGCATAAACCGGTAAAGATAAAAACAAAATATAGAAAAAAGATTCCTTTGCTTTTGTTGGGTAGTATCTGTTGGGTTCTAGTTGCAGCAGTGGGTTTTGTCGTCAGAGCCAAAATGGACTCCCAAGCTCCCACGACCCCCCAGCCAACAACATCTGCACCGGAACAAGCACTTGAAACTTCTGCAAAACCTCAACCCCTTTCCAACACCACCCAAAAAATAGGTCTCGTTCCGCCGCCGCCGATCGCATCTCCCGTTACCTCAATAGCAGCAAACAAAGCAGCTGTCAACACATCTCCAAAACTTCCATCGCTTCCCATAAAAACCCAGCCAAAACCTTCTGTCCAACCTAATCCTGTTGCCGCCCCCATTCAGAATTTACCAGCCATTCCCACTTCAGAGCCTCCCTCGGTAAATGCGGCAACAACTATCACCATTAAAGCTGTTGGCGATATTGTTCCTGGAAGCAACTTTCCCAACAATCGGTTGCCCAGTAATGTCAAACAGCTATTTCAAAATGTCAAACCCTACCTCCAAGGAGCGGATATTTTATTTGGCAATTTTGAAAGTACACTGACTAATTATCCTAAAACCAGCAAAGATACCAGCCGTGCAATGGTTCATGCTTTTCGCACACCACCAAACTATGCCAATATTTTGAAAGAAACTGGTTTTGATGTTTTAAGTGTCGCCAACAATCATTCTCTAGATTTCTCGACCGTTGGCTTTGCCGACACGATGAAAAACCTCCAAAATGCAGGTATGACACCTGTAGGCAAGAAAAATCAAATTGCTTATATGAATGTAAAAAACATTCGCATTGGTTTTATCGGTTTTAGCCATATGCCAGTACACAACTCTGTCAACGATATTGCCTCAGCAAAAGCACTGGTGTTAGAAGCAAAGAAAAATGCCGATGTTGTGGTGATATCGTTTCATGCTGGTGCGGAAGGTACGGGCGCTATGCACGTCAAGAACAGCCAGGAGAACTTCTACGGGGAGAATCGAGGTAATGTGGTTCTTTTTTCTCGCACGATGATCGATAATGGCGCAGATTTGGTGCTAGGACATGGCCCTCACGTAACCAGAGCGATGGAATTATATAAGGGAAAATTGATTGCCTATTCTCTCGGTAATTTTGTCGGATACAAATCTTTATCTACCTGGGGAGCGTTAGGACAATCTCTAATTTTAGAGGTACAAGTTAACCCGGAAGGTGATTTTGTTTCAGGCAGAATTATTCCAGTTCAGCTCGATCGCAGAGGCATTCCTTACCCCGATAAGCAGTTTCGCAGCGTACAGTTAATCCGCAATCTCACCAAAATGGATTTTCCCAACACACCCCTGAAAATTGATAGTAACGGCAAAATTTCTAAGCTAGGGCGTCGGGATTAGGGGCTCTTAAAAGTCAAAAGTCAAAAGTCAAAAGTCAAAAATAAGAGGGAGAAGGAAGAGGGAAGAAAATTTCAGATTTTAGATTTCAAATTTCAAATATTGATAAATCTGAAATCTGAAATTTGAAATCTCCCACTCCCCCACTCCCCCACTCCCCCACTCTCCCACTCACTTAGTCGATTCATCCAGTAGCGCTTGCAAAGCGGCTTTCATCTCATCCGGTGTTGTTGTCGCCGTACCGAATTGGCGCACGACAATGCTAGCCGCCAAATTGCCTAAAACTGCTGCTTCCCAAAACGAAGCGCCCGCATTCAAAGCTAAAGTTAGGGCTGCCACTACCGTATCGCCAGCGCCTGTAACATCAAACACCTCCGTGCGATTGAATGCCGGAATGTGCTGCTCGTTGCCAGAGCGATCGAACAAGCTCATTCCCTGTTCGCCACGAGTAATCAAAATTAGCTCTGCGCCTGTCATATTTAGGAGATCGCGTCCAGCTTCAGACAGTGCGTGGGGAGAAGCGATCGCATACCCCACCGCCTGTTCCGCCTCTGGCAAATTCGGTGTAAATACGGTTGCATATTGGTATCTTTTTAAACTTGTTTGTGCATCGACGATCGTCCGCGAGTGAGAGAGCGCCGCTTCAATGACCGGCTCAGTAAAAACCCCATCCCCGTAATCCGAACAAACCACTGCATCGACCGTATCCAACACAGAGCGGATATAATCGGCCAGTTGCAGTTGCAAATCGACATCCGGCAGATCGTCAGATTTGCGATCGACCCGCACAATTTGCTGCGTTACCGACTGGCGAGCGTGTGCGGAAATGCGAGTTTTAGTCACCGTTGGGCGCACCGGATCGATCCCAATTCCCGTCGTATCTATCCCAGCCGTCTCAAAGATGCGTCGCAACGCTTGTCCCTGGTCATCCTTACCTACCAGTCCGGCAACCTTCACCTTAGCCCCCAGTTTGGCCAGATTATAGACTGCATTGGCTCCACCCCCAGGCACCTGTTGAGTATTTTCGTGACGAATAATCAACACAGGCGCTTCGCGAGAAATCCGCTCCACCTGACCGGTGAGAAACTCGTCGAGAGTCAAGTCTCCCACCACCAGCACCCGCGAGCGAGCGAAACAATCCAATAAATACATCAATCGCTCAGAAGACGAGCGCAACTGTTCTAGAAAAGAAGAATTTGGCGTCATATCTATGTTGAGAGGAAGAACAGGGGAGTGGGGGTGTGGGGGTGTGGGGGTGTGGGAGATTTCAAATTTCTTTGTTTCAGATTTCAGATTTATCAATATTTGAAATTTGAAATCTAAAATCTGAAATTTTCTTCCCTCTTTTCTCTCCCTCTTCCCGACGCCCGACGCCCTAACCCCTAGTCCCTTTTTTGACTTTTGACTTTTGACTTTTGACTTTTGACTTTTGACTTTTGACTTTTGACTTTTGACTTTTTCTAACCCCTAGTCCCGACGCCCTGTTTCCTGACCTCCAGAAGGTAAATCGTTTTGCTCAACACTGATGACATACTGGTAAATTTCATATTTGCCAGTTCGCTCGATCGAAATCTTTTTCACTTCCTCTAAAGCTTTCTGATTCATTTCGGGGTATCCAGTACTGCGAATCAAATCCGGCTGACCCACAATTTTCCCATCAGGGCCAAACAAAACCAGTACCCAACCTTCGGCTACATCAGGTACTTTCTCTTCATAAGGAGACTTTATGGAGAGAGATTTTGGCGATCTAGCACCATTAATTTTGTTTGTATATCGGCTAACTTTCTCCGCCCACCACTTCTGATACTTTTCCCGGCCCTCATTCTCTGTTGTACCAGCAGGATTGTAGTTATAGCGAGCCTTAGTCACCGAATCGAGATACTCTTGACTTGGCGGCGTGGGAGCAGACTTGGGATAGAAATTAGGTAAACGAGCTTGTAGGTTTGGAGCAACTGATTCGGCACCTTTTTTAGGCAATGTTTCGATCGCAGGAGGAGACGAAGGAGAGGGTAATACAGAAGGGGAAACCGTAGCGGGTAAAGTGTCATTAGGTCGCACACCAGTCTCCGTATTTTTGGTAATATTTTGACCTTCCGGAGTATTAGTCGGTTGTGGAGTGGGAGTTGCTTGCGGAGTAGTGGCAGTTTCTGGACTGATACTCGGCTGTGGAGTGAGAGTTACTTCGGGAGTGATGGCAGCTTTGGGACTGAGACTCGGTTGTGGAGTAATACTTGATTCTGGCGTTCTCGTCGGTGAGGGAGTCGCCGTGCGTCTTGCAGTAGTAGAGCGTCTGGGGATGGTAGCACTTTCCGGAGTAGGAGTTGGGTCTGGTGCGATCGTTCCTTGTGGAGTTTGACGCGACTCTATTTTAATATCAGGCTCGGAAACAGACGATCGCTCATTTAGCTTTGCATCTTCGCGATTAGAAGTGCTGCGCTTATGAGATGGTCGCTCGGAAGAAGTCACCGACGGTGGCGACGGCGGAATAGTAGGAGGTTCGTAAATCGGTACACTCGGAGGCGGCGGCAAAGGAGTATAAGATTGCAAAGGAGGCAACGGCGGCAACAGATTTTTCGGCGGCGCTGCTGGCAAAGATGGCAACTTCGGTTGTGGCAAAGAATATTCCGGTAGACGACTCATTTCATCTGGAGTCAACTGCACAAATCCGACAATTGTTCGCGGATCGGATTGTGCCAAATTGGAGGAGGATAATGCCGGTCCGACGACCCAAAGCAATCCGTGCGCTCCCAGAGAAATTAGGGTTGCCAACAGAGTCGGCAAATTAAATGTTTTTTCCGAAGATGTTGGAACTCTTGAGGAGTACGACATGGGAATTTTTGATTTTAGACTTTAATTGAAGAATTGAATTTTGACAAACAATCTGCAATTTTAATCCCAGCGAGTGACTTGAACAATCAGCAAAGAAAAGTAGGGTAATTTGAGATGAGGGCGATCGCGCAAATCTCTGTATATTTTCATATCAGGTAATGTCGCCCGTTCGACAACGTAGCTGCTGCTGAGTAGCTGACGCCTCTGCAACACCTGCCAAACTTGTTCGTAAACCGAACTTACTTTCAGCAAAACCACCACATCCGCCCACTCTAAAACTGCTTCTAGTTCTTCTACCCGATAAAGGGCAGGTAATACAACCAGCCGTTGGTCGCGAACTGTCAAAGGCAATCCTAACATTGCCGCCGCTGCCATCGGCGAGCAAACTCCCGGTACAGTTTCCACTATCGCTTCCGGATGTAGCTGTTGGAGAGTTTGAGCTAAATACGTAAAAGTGCTGTAAAAACTGACATCACCTTCGCAGGCAAAAGCCACATCCATACCTTTCTCAAGATATTGCCAGACTTGTTCTGCCGCTAGCTGCCATGCTGAAGTGAGAACAGCTTCATCCTGAACGTAGGGAAAAGTCAACGCCAACTGTACGCGATCGCTCGTCAGCCATTGAGCTACAATCTGCTCAGCCATACCCGGTTTGCCTCCTACCCCCAAGGGGAAGGCGACTACGGGTACCTGTTTGAGCAATCGCAGTGCCTTGAGGGTAATCAATTCTGGATCGCCCGTGGCAACGCTAATTCCGTATAGAGTTCCTAATTGCACAATAAAAATGGAGTGGGAGAGTGGGGGAGCGGGGGAGCGGGGGAGTGGGGGAGGGGGGGAGTGAGGGAGTGGGAGAGTGGGGGAGCAGGGGAGCGAAAGAATTAATATTTTCCCTTTTCTTTTTGACTTTTGACTTTTGACTTTTGACTTTTGACTTTTGACTTTTGACTTTTGACTTTCCCTAGTCCCTAACCCCTAATTGGCACTTCTTCAACTTCAGGTAACTTTTCCAGACTGAGGCGAGAAGAAGGACTCGCGCCGGATAAACGTTTGAGTAAGTTGGGTCTGGGGTCGTGCAACAGATAAATAATGCGATCGCCCGTCTGCCATTCTTCTGTTGCCGGAACTACCAAAAAGCGATCGTCTCTTTCCATTAACAATGGCATCAAATCTCCAGAACTAATCAGCACCTGAAGATGTGCCTGCTGAAACGCAAATCCATCTTCTTTGAGAGCAGTTTTGCCCAGCCTTACTTTACCTTCACTCAGGTACTCATTCCAAGTCTTAATTTGTAAATGCGAGACAAAAGCTTGCTGTACTTTCGCTTTATTGTTAGCCGTACTGGCTTGAGGATCGCGAGGAAATACTGCCAAAACTCTGGGGGGTGCGAACTCTTCTGCCGCTCGTTGAGCTAAGACTAAATTTACCTCTCCATTGCTGGTCATAGCTAGAAAAGTTCCCACTGATGTCAGCCCTGCCTCTTCCAAAACGCGGGTATCGAGACCGCTGCTTAAAAAAACGCGCAGACCTTGCTCTTCGGCGATTCGGCAAGCTTCCGGATCGGTATCGATCAGTACAACTGACTCACCCCGATCTTGAAATAAATGGGCAATCAATCGACTTAAAGAATTACAACCGATGATGACAACCCCCGTTGCTTCCTGTGAGGTGATTTGCAGCGCTCTCGCTACCCAACTAGCCGTCAGCCCTTGCAGAAATACAGTCATCATAATAGTGAGGAAGACAAGAGCTTTGATAGAATCTCCACCATTTATTCCCCGTTGGGTTAACAGAATGGAAAACAGAGAAGCAACAGAAGCCGAGACAATTCCTCTCGGAGCAATCCAGCTGACAAATAGTTTTTGTCGCCAATTCAAGTCGCTATTCAAGGTACACAAGCTGATGCTCAGGGGACGCACCACAAACATCAGTACCAAGACAGTATATAAGCTGCCCCAGCCAAGGGCAAGCACGCTATCGAGTGAAAGATCTGCTGAAAGAAGGATAAACAAAACCGAGACGCTGAGGATTGTCAGCTGACCTTTAAACCGTCGCAACAACCTTTCTTCAGGAACAGAAGAAGCGTTGAGGACAATTCCTGCGACTACGGTTGCCATCAGCCCCGATTCGCTGCGAATCGATTGCGCTAATCCAAATAAGCTCCACAAACCGGCTAAAACTACCAAATTTTTCAAATCTTCTGATAAAAAATTGCCGCGTTTGAGAATAAAACCTAGTAGCCAGCCACCAGCAGCACCAATAGCACCCCCAATACCCAGACGCAGAAATAAGCCGCTGATGGCGATCGAAGGATTGGCGTGTGCGTTTAAAATCGTGTCCAGCACGACCACTGCCAGAATTGCGCCCACAGGATCGATGAGAACTCCTTCTCCTTCCAGCAGAGCAGCAACTTGTCGATCGACTTTGACGTGTTTGAGGAGGGGACTGACGACGGTGGGGCCGGTTACTACTACCAGAGAAGCATAAAGAAATGCGATCGGCCAAGGGAACTCACCCAACCAGTGTGCCGCCATCCCGCCTCCTATTAGGGTAATCAGAGTCCCCAAGGTGACTAAATTTCGCAGGCTACCGGAAACCTTACCCAAATCTCGCAGTTCCAAATTTAGACCGCCCTCAAACAGGATCACGGCTACGCACAGGGCAACAATAACTTCCAGACCCGTACTCAGCAAGTTAGGATGCAGTAACCCAGAAACATCTGGCCCCAGCACAATGCCAAACAGCAACAAGAAGACAATGCTAGGAACTTTCAGGAATGCAGCCAAAACCTGAGCTAGCGTGCCTGCAAGGACGGCTATGACGATTTGCAAGGTTATTTGAAAAGATGCTTCCATAAGTCTTCTTGTCGCAGCCGATCGATTAGGTATAAATACTTGCTTTACTAGCTTAATCAGGGAAAGGGAAGATTTCGGTGAAGGTTTCACTGGAGATTAGGCCACTTTCCTACTGGATTCTCCAGTTTTGCTAGCGCATCTACCAAAAGGCGTAATTTCGTAAAAATTTTTGGGTGAAAAAGGCTCGATATCTCGGTCTTGGTATTTTAGCATCTGGATGGAAAAGCGATCGATCTGAGGTACGTAGTTGCGCTTTAGCACCCTAGTGTAAGTACGTACTTAAAATCATCTTTGATTGGTAATACTATTTAGAGATGATGGCAGACTGCGGTAGGATGCGTCAAATACCATAATTGTGCAGATAATCACTAATTTTATCCTCTGATGCACCCTATTTAATTTAGCGAAATAATCCGGCTGATTTTAGCCAGTCCATTAACTGGGCAATTCCACCAGATGCTAAACCGACCGCAGTTGCTAGCTGTGTAGCAATTTCAATAATTTGTTTAAAGGTAACGCTTTTATCCTTAGCATCTTGAATTTCTGCTTTTTGTTGCCTAATTTCGTTATTAATATTAATCACTATCACTTCCTTATTGTGGCTAGGACAATTGGCTATACTTTCCATTTGATTGATTCAACGATATCACTCATCGCTTTTCGATCGCAAAAACCGGGTTTCTTTTACCGCCAGCAAAGAAACCCGGTTTATTTTCCCAAAAACAATCTCAGTTTTTCAGAAGCAGATAATAAAGTTCGCCATTTGAGTTGATCCTACCAGCCCGCTCGCCTGCCTCCGTCCCTGTGCCCATAAAAATATCCACGCGACCCGGCCCTCTAATCGCTCCGCCGGTATCCTGATCGAGGACGTAACGACTGACTTGTCGTTGCTCTAATTCCCCGTTCCGACTGGGAAAAGGTATCTGGGCATGAATTAGGGCCAAAGCTCCTGGCGGCATTAAAGATTTATCGGTGGCAATAGAACGTTCCGCAGTTACTGGCACAGACAAGCTACCCGTTGCAGCAGCACCGCCTGTTTCCCGGAAAAACACAAAACCGGGATTGCGCGGCAAATAGCGATTCAATTCCTCTGGGGATGAATCGAAATATTCGATCACTCTCGGTAAGGTCAAGCCTGCCAGGTTCATTTTGCCATCGTTGACCAGTTCTCGACCGACACTTCTGTAAGGTCGATCGGTCTTACCGGCAAAACCGACTGTCATAATGCTACCATCGGTCATTTGCAGTCGTGCGGAACCTTGTATCTGTACCAGAAAAGCTTCCAAACGATAGCGCAACCAAACTAATTCCAAGCCTCGCAAGCGACCGTCTCCCGACAATCCATCTGCCCCTTCGAGCTGAAGTCGGGTGGGGTGCGGACGCGACCACCTACTGAAGTTGGGGGGTAACCGATATAGTGGATAACGATACTCTTGTGTGGGGACGCGACTGGCTGTGTAGGTAGGTTCAAAATAACCTGTGAAACCTACAGTTCCCCGACCATCTTTACCAGTCGCACGGTAAAACACAAATTCCTCTCGTACAGCAGCTTGCAGTTCTTCCGGCGAGTTGGAAGAGAGAACTAGCTCGCGGAAACGTTCTAAACTGCGAATAACGCGATCGCGTGTAATTCCACGCACCGGATATCGTCGGTAGGCTGTTATTGCTCTCGGCGATCGCAAATAGCTCATACTGTGGTCAATGGCAGTCAACAGCGCTTGTCTATCCCCCTTTTGGCCGGAATTTCTCCAGATTTGCTCATCCAAACCCAATTCTTCCTGCCGATCCGGACTGACAACTTGTAGGGGCACAATGGAAAGAACCGGCAAAAAACTACCAAATGCAATGCCCAAACTGAGGGCCACAGAAGCCAGAGTCTTTATCATTCTACGTAGGAGCGATCGATACTGGATTTATAGATTGGTGTGACGCGAATCGCCACAATTCGAGATGGACGCGCCACCATATACTCTCCCTCTATTGTTTTGAGGGGAACGTTAATAAAGTCGTTCGAGGCTGATTTCGGCACCAAATCGCCACTATACCACTTTTGGAATTCTTGAATAGTCTTGAAACGAACTTCTTCCCGGTGACCACCCTCTAGTAACAGGTGTACGGCAAATTCGTCAGGAGTTCTGGGCATAAGCTTGAATTATGTTTACTGCATCGAAAATATTATGGGCTGCATCGGGGACTGCGATCCAAAAAGTCTTTGCTCGGAGTCAAAATCAGGTTTGTGCGATCGTTCCCAACCTATATTATCGACTTCCGTTCCCAGAAACCCGCTTTCTTTTGAACCCATGTATTTTTTCGCTCGACTCTTCTTTCAGGAGGAGATCGCTAAAATAAATTAAACCGCTGCAATTGAGCTTCAATGACTTGGGGAAGTATTTTAGCCAATTCTGCTGCGTTTTTAAACAATAGCTGTTGATAGTTCGGCAAATCGAACGGATAGAGCCCTGTCATATCTTTTCGCTCCATCTGCGCTAGTAAGATTTGCTCTGTGCGCTTGTTTTGGAGAGCGTAGCCTACTTCCAAGCAAACTTTGGGGCTGGGTAAGATCTGGCGAGCGGTTCCCGTTCCTTCAATGCTAGCGATCGGTGTACCGTCAGCTATAAATAACAAGCTTTTACGTATCTTACGCATTACCGAGCTGTTCAGCCGGATGGGGCTATCCGTGGGACGTTGGGATTCTTCTAATTTAAGCGGCAGGCGCGATCGCTTGTTGAGTTTTTCTAGAGTTTCCAGCAGCTCTTGCCGCAGTGCTTCGCTGGAGGCTGCATACTCAGTTTGATGGCACAAAAAGATTATCGGATCTAGCTGCCCCATCACCGCTTGTTTGGTGAAGTAAATTTCGTGACTGCTTAAATCTATGTTGGAAATGGCATATCCGCCGCTCCCTTCTATGTAAAACTCAACGATTTCCCCGTCCAGGTAGCGCCCAAACCAAGCCGATCGTTTCACTTCTTCGCTGTCTTCTAAAAAGTCGGCTCGCAAACCAGTTTTCAACAGACTATTTTTGCTAAGGCGCAAGTCTTGGGGGCGCTTTTCTAGTTCTTTTACTGGCTCGTACTTTTCCAGATACCAAGCTCTCAGAGCAATTATGGCCATGTCGCCCTATCAAATTCTCCCTGAAATACAACAACACCCAAGCCCTTACTTGCTGAGTGATTTCCTTCTATTTGGTAATTCTATCTAGAGTTGCACTGATTTAACAATTCACCGACTTTCGGTAAAAACAATCAGTTCTATAGCTCTCTATCAACCATTTTAGGAAATATCAACTTCTGGGTTGGGTGTTATTGTATTTGGACGAGACAGATTAAAATTAAACAGCGCTTTTTTCCTCTTAACTCAGTTTCACTTGGCTGTTTGGTCTGCCAGGGAAGCTTTTCTTGCTTCTATTCTTAATTTACCACCCACACCAAAAGGCAGCAACCCTGTGCAATTAAACTTTACCTTTTTGTCTCTTACCAGTTGCTAAAACTTTTATCTAATTTCTCAAAAGCCTTACTTCACAAAGCTTTGCGCTTATTTATTTAGTAATATATCGCCTCTTTTAAAATTGAAGTAATTGCTCATATTATGTAAATAATTGTAAATATATTTTTTAATTCAATTTGCTAATTATAAATTCAAATATGTATATTAATTATGTTACATAAATAATACAAAAACCTATGTTGCTGGAATTAGCGATCGCAGATGCCTACGGTGCAGGTTTTGAATACGCTGATGAGACGATCGATCTTGGCTACAACGATTTGAGCAGATATGTGCAGAATCCCAGACACCCGCTCACACCAGGCTGCTATACTGACGACACACAGATGAGCATAGCGATCGCAGAAGCGATCGTAGCTGGAAAACCCTGGACACCGGAAGTCTTGGCCAAATGGTTTGTCACCGCCTTTAAAAGAGATCCCAGAGAAGGTTACGCTCACAGGTTTTACCATTTTTTGCTCGAAATTAGCGATGGAGAAGAGTTTTTAGCGAAAATAAACCCTAATAGCGACAAAAGCGGAGCAGCGATGCGTGCTGCTCCGATAGGCGTTTTCCCGACAGTAGAGAAAGTAATGGAATATGCAAAAATCCAGGCGGCCATCACTCATAATACGCCGGATGGAATTAACGCCGCCACAGCCGCTGCTCTCATGTCCCATTACTTTATTTACCGACTGGGAGCAAAAAGTAAGTTAGGGCAGTTTGTAGAGGAGTACGTACCCGGTGAATGGTCGAAACCGTGGCAAGGAAAGGTGAAATCGAAAGGTTGGATGAGCGTAAGGGCAGCAATTACCGCAGTGATGCGAAATAATTCTCTGAGCGAACTGCTGAAGGATTGTATTTCCTTTGGGGGAGATGTGGATACGGTAGCGACGATCGCACTAGCGGCAGGTTCGTGTAGTGAGGAAATCTCCCAGGATCTTCCAGTTCATCTTATCGAAACCTTGGAGAATGGCTCCTATGGCAGAGATTATCTGATTGAGTTGGATCGGCAGTTAATGAGGAAACTTGAAGAAACCGATCGCTAACAACTAGCAGAGCCACGAAAATTAGCCCTTTCCCTTAATTACCCAAGATTAGCAATAGCTGGATACGTCTTCGCCGCATTCATCCGCCAGGTAGCACAAAGCGCGGAAACGCAAAGTACTTACTTCCTCATAAAGCGGATTGAGCTTGCACATCGGCGGAATGTGAAACAGGGTACGACCGAACACTTTCACATCGCGCTCAAAGGGACACTGCGCGGGAATCATTTGACACAGGCGGTGAGCTAATTCCCGATCTTTAACATCCACTCGCTCCAGTATTCGGCGCAAAGGTTGCAGCAGATCGAACTTCTTCTTTGCAGGGCCCTGCTGCAAAGGTGTTGCGGTTACAAGATCTGCTTGGTCAATCCATGCCCAAGTTGTCAATGTACGATTTTGTATGGTAGAATCAGTTACACTCATTTTTCTTCTCCTTCTTACCAACTAAGGATCTGCTTTCCTCTGTTGGTTAAATACAGCATGACAAATTTAATTACCGGATCGTCACACCCGTTTGGTTGATTTTGGAATGGCGATCGGATTTTAGACGCTGAACTTAGGGTTGATATTTTGCCTCTCTCTAAAGAGAGAGATGGTATATAACAATTTATTTTCCACAACCCAAAAAGTTTTGCGAGGGTAATATTACGGAACTTTTGACTGGAGGTGAGATAAGTAGATTGACTTGAACGCAATCTGGGAAGTTCCGTTACTTCCTTGGAGACAATCTGCGAGGTAGATAATGAAACAATAACAATAGGATCAACATTGCGAAGCTTTACATTACCACACAGAGTTTAACATTTTTTTAAAGTTGTCAAGTGCGTAGGGCAAAATTTTTGCCCTGATTTTGCATAAATCAGTATAAGGGTAGATGACATAAAGACGGTAAAAGGAAAATATTTTCCCTTTACCCTCTTTCCAGAAAACAAGCGATCGCCAAACCAGGAAACTAGGAAGCGACTCTAGCAGTGACGCGACGGCGACGACCTGTAGCTTTAGCTGGAGGTGGTGCATCGGGAATTTGCATCAAAAAGACCAGCAAAGGACGACTTTGGAGTTCGCGGCGCAGCAGTCGCTGTAGCGCTTGTTCGATTTGGACTTGCAAACCGGCCCAGTCCACTTCCAGTTCTTCACCATCAAAAGAACGAGCGAATTCCTGCCAGCGATCGCTCAACAAGTTTTCGATCGTCTGCTGGACAAGCTTTTGCAGCAAAGACCGTTCCACTGTAGTGACCACACCTCTTAAGTGTACTTCCGGCTTAGCCACCAGTTTGCCTTCCCAATCGATCGCACCAGCCACAGTCACAACACCATCTTCTGCCAGCTGTTGGCGTTCCTTGAGAATGCTGTCGTGCAGAACACCGGCGTTATCGACCAGTTGAATACCTGCGGGAACCTTGCCACCAATGCGGATACTATCCTCAGACAATTCCACCACATCGCCATTATCGATTATCACCATATTTTCGGCTGGAATGCCCATATTCTGAGCAGTCTTGGCGTGCTGCACCAGCATCCGGTGTTCCCCGTGTACCGGCAAAAAGAATTTCGGACGAGTCAAAGCGATCATCAGCTTTTGGTCTTCCTGACAACCGTGACCGGAAACGTGAATGCCCTTATCTCTACCGTAGATGACGTTAGCACCCTGCATCATCAACTTATCGATCGTCGTCACAACTGCGATCGTATTTCCCGGAATGGGATTTGCCGAGAAAACTACCGTATCGCCCTTGCGGATTTTAATATGAGGATGTTCTTGATTGGCAATCCGAGTCATCGCCGCCAACGGTTCCCCTTGCGATCCGGTTGTCAAAATCAGAATTTTCTCATCCGGTAAGCTGCGGACAGTGTGCCAAGGTTGCAGCAAATTGTCTTCACATTTTACATAACCGAGATTGCGTGCGTGGGCAATCACATTCAGCATCGATCGACCGATAATCGACACCACCCGATCGTGCTTCTTCGCCAGCTCTAAAATCATACCGATCCGGTGTACCGAAGAAGCGAATGTCGTCACCATCAAGCGTCCCGGTGCTTGGGAGAAAATCCGATCCAAATTCGGATAAACAGACCTTTCCGAAGGAGTCTGACCGGGAACTTCCGAATTAGTCGAATCGCTAATCAAACACAGAACACCCTTTTCCCCGTGTTCGGCTAGCTTTTGCAGATCGAAAAATTCGCCATCCACGGGAGTGTGGTCAATTTTAAAATCACCTGTGTGAATGATGACGCCAGCCGGGGTATGAATAGCGACAGTAAAGCTATCGGAAATCGAGTGAGTATTCCGAATAAATTCCGCGAAAAAGTAAGAACCGATACGAACAATGTCGCGAGGCATAACCGATCGCAATTCGGTGCGGTTAGCAACACCCGCTTCTTCCAGTTTGCCTTGCAACAAAGCCATCGCCAAACGCGGGCCATAAATTACCGGAATATCAAATTGTTTGAGGTGATAGGGAATGCCGCCAATGTGGTCTTCGTGACCGTGGGTGACAATCATACCCTTTATTTTGTGGCGATTTTCCCGCAAATAAGTCAAATCTGGCAAAACAATGTTGACTCCGTGCATCCCCTCGGTGGGAAAAGCCAACCCTGCATCTAATAGCACGATTTCATCGTCGTACTCGAACACGCAAGTATTCTTGCCGATTTCGTGCAGACCGCCGAGAGGAATAATTTTGATAGTTGGGGAATTGCCGTTTTTAGTCATTTGCATCCTTACGATAAGTGTCAAAAAGTGTCAAAAAGTTTCCCTTGCCAATCGTTCGTTGTCGAGCGTTCATTGTTAGTAACTATGAACTGCGAACTGCGAACCATTAGCCATTAGCCATTAGCTAAATTATTCAGTTGTTTAAAAACTTGGCATAAGTATCGTGTCTGCTATAGCAGAGAAAGATCTTTTAGCACAGCTTTTAATTTTTCAGTAATTTCAGTACTTGCTTCGCTTAAAGGTAGGCGGGGGCTACCTACATCCCAACCTTGGAGTTTTAAAGCTGCTTTTACTGGAATCGGATTAGTTGTGGCAAACAGAGCTTTAAACAGCGGAAAAAGTTCCAAATGTATCTGAGATGCTTCTTGAGTTTTTCCTGCAAAAAAAGCTTCAATCATTTGTTTTAACTGCGTTCCCACCACATGACTGGCTACACTTACTACACCTACACCGCCAATTGCAAGCATTGGTAAAGTGAGGGAATCGTCCCCTGAATATATCTCAAATTCCGGAGGAGTTAAACATTTTGTTTGGCTTGCCCGATCCAGATTGCCGCTAGCTTCTTTAATGGCAACGATATTGGGAATTTTAGCTAAGCGGGCAACTGTTTCTGGCAAAAGCTCTTGACCGGTGCGACCCGGTACGTTGTAAAGCATGATCGGCAGATCGGGTGTGGATTGCGCGATCGCTTCAAAATGCCGGTACAGCCCTTCTTGCGGTGGTTTGTTGTAGTACGGAACAACTTGCAAAGAACCATCTAATTCTATTTTAGCGGCTTTTTGCGTAGCTGCGATCGCTTCGCTTGTAGAATTTGAACCTGTGCCTGCCAGCACTTTTGCTTTACCGCCTACTGCCTTTTTTACTACCTGAAATAGTTCGTATTCTTCTGACCAAGTTAACGTTGGCGATTCGCCAGTAGTACCGCACACTACTAAGCCGTCCGAACCGTTATCTACCAGATGGATTGCCAGCTGCTCTGCCACAGCATAATCTACGCTGCCGTCTTGTTTAAACGGCGTAATCATTGCCGTTACAACTCTTCCAAACCTTACCACACTCTTAATAACTCCTCAACAACAGATTTTAGATTTTGGATTTTAGATTTTGGATTTTAGAATAATAATAATTTATCCAAAATCCGTACTTAAAATGACGATAATTAAACAGAAACAGCCGCTGCCGCTGGACGAACCCAATTTTTTGCTACCAACAGTTCTGCTATTTGCACTGCATTTAATGCTGCGCCTTTGCGAATTTGGTCTCCTGAAAGCCAAAATTCTAATCCACCTGGGTTAGAAATATCTTCACGAATTCTCCCCACTAAAACCTCATCTTTACCGCTGGCTTCTATGGGCATCGGGAAATAATTTGCCTGCCAATCTTCGACTAACTGCACCCCCGGAGCCTGACTGAGAATTTCGCGGGCCTTTTCTACAGAAAAAGGTCGATCGAATTCTAGATTAATCGCTTCCGAGTGCGCCCGCAGCACGGGAACCCGCACGCAAGTTGCCGTAATTCTCATCTTTGGAGCGGCGAAGATCTTGCGCGTTTCGTTGACCATTTTCATTTCTTCTTCACAATACCCCAATTCGTTCAACTTAGAGTTGTGGGGGAACAAATTAAACGCCAAGGGGTAGGGAAAAATTTCTTTTTGGGGTGTTTCGCCTGCCAAAATAGCCTTAGCTTGCTCTTTCACTTCCTCCATTGCTCTAGCACCTGCACCGCTAGCAGATTGATAGGTTGCCGCTACCATCCGTTTGACTGGTTGTACCCGATGCAGTGGCCAAACTGCGACAGACATCAAAATAGTTGTGCAATTGGGATTGGCGATAATACCGCGATGGTCAGCTGCCGCCTCTGGGTTTACTTCCGGAACTACCAAAGGAACTTGCGGTTCCATACGGAAAGCGCTGGAGTTATCGACGACTACTGCACCCGCTTCTACCGCTTTGGGAGCCCATGCTTTGGAGGTTGAGCCACCTGCGGAAGCTAAAACGATATCCACGTTCTCGAAAGAACGTTCTCCCACAGGTTCGACAGGCAGCTTTTCTTCGCCAAACTGCATGGTGCGTCCGGCAGAGCGAGGTGAAGCTAGGAGTTTTAAATCGGCCAGCGGGAATTTACGACTTGCCAATAATTCCAGCAACTCAGTACCTACGGCTCCGGTTGCTCCTAAGATGGCGACTCGATAGGATTTTGACAAATTCAGTTCCTCCTCTTGAAAGATTTAAGACGTTTGGGATTTTAAGATAAGGACAATTTTGGACGCGATATTTAAAAGAGTCAACAGGGTTGATAGTGTGTCGGGATGGTTTTTACCGACGATGTTAGCTTTGGGAGACTTTTTATAAAAAAGGAGTGGCTTTGTGTAGGTTATCAGTGGAGGGAGAAGCATTGGAGGTGAAATTCACCCCTACTCCCCCCATAAATAAGTAGATTTTTTAATTTATATATCTTATTGAGTCATGTACTATGGTGTATTCAGAAAACTGGTTTTTGTTTCTAAGCCCTTATATAAATTTTACATAATTATCTTGCCAAAATTGAAACGATCGCCAGCGCTCGTGAGAAATGAGTATCCAGATGTACTATCATCAGATAGGAAACCAAAGGGACTGGAAATGTTCCCTCCCTTGAGGCTGAAGTCTTAACAGGCTTCCAGCTACGGTAAGTTGGGAGATCCCATCGCCGGTTGCTTGCACCAGCATATCACGCTGAGAGAGATCTGTTGGAGGTTAAGTGCGATCTGGCACCAGTTGCTCGTCAAGGGTGTCGCAAGATGAAGCGGAAAATTATCTTGTCCCCTTCCTTGTCGGTCTCAACCAACTCCTGAAGAGTGCAAGAGTTGGGGTTGGGGGTGAAATAACCCGCGCTTTAACCTCAGACGATCCCAGACAGGGTTTGGAATCTGTCGTTGCAGCCCCGGTATGATTGGAAAAATTGCAGCAGTTATCGTCAAAGAAAAAATAGGCATGAAAGTTACCCAGGAAAAGCTTCCCCAGAGCCAGATTGGCTTGGAAATAGAAATTTCGCCCGAAATGTCCAAAAAGGCTTACGAGCAAGTTTTTCAAGACCTTGCCCGCTCGGCCAACATCCCTGGGTTTCGTAAAGGTAAGGTTCCTCGCCACATCCTGCTACAGCGCTTTGGCTCGACGCGACTAAAAGCAGCGGCTTTGGAAGAACTAATTCGGGATGGAGTTAAAGAAGCAATCAAACAAGAGTCGATCGAAGCTATTGGCAACTACCAGCTGCGTTCTGACTTCGATGGATTGGTGAATCAGTTTGAACCTGGAAAAGCTCTGACTTTCTCAGCCACAGTCGATGTACCGCCAGTAGTAAACCTGAAAGAGTACACTGGTTTACAACTAAAGGCAGAAGAAGTCAAGTACGATCCCAGCTCGGTAGACAAGTTTTTAGAAGAGCGTCGGAAAGAACACGCCACGTTAGTGCCAGTATCGGGACGCTTGGCGCAATGGGGAGATACCGCAGTAGTTGATTTTAAAGGTCGGCTGACTGGCACTGGCGAGGGTGAAGGTGAAGCAGGTGGGGAAATTCCCGGCGGAGAAGCCCAAGATTTTCAGGTAGAGTTAGCCGAAGGCCGCTTTATTAAAGGTTTCGTTGATGGCATAGTGGGACTGAATGTGGGAGAAACAAAAGAAATTTCCGTCCAATTCCCCGCAGACTATCCGCAAAAAGATTTGGCTGATAAGCCGGCGATATTTGAGGTGACGCTGAAAGACCTCAAAGAAAAAGAGCTGCCCGAACTCAACGATGACTTTGCCGATGAAGTGAGCGAGTTCCAAACATTAGAAGAATTGCGCTCTCATTTGGAATCGAGGTTTCAGGAGCAAGCGGAAAGCAAAACTAAGGCTAACAAGCAGGAAGTGCTGCTGAACGAACTGCTCCAGCAGGTGGAAGTCGATTTGCCGCAAACGCTGATCGAGGAAGAAATTAATGAATTGGTGACGCAAACCGCAATGCGGCTGAGTAACCAGGGAATTGATATCAAGAGGCTGTTTACTCAGGAAATGATACCGCAGTTGCGAGAGCGATCGCGCCCGGAAGCGATCGATCGGATCAAGCGCACTCTAGCACTGCGAGAAATCGGCAAACGGGAATCGATCGAGGTGGAACCCGCAGCCGTAAAAGCACGAGTGCAAGAGCTGCTCGAAGAATACGGGGATGGAAAAGATATAGATCCGCAAAGATTGCAAGAATTTGTCGAAAACGAGCTGCTCACAGAAAAAATCGTCGCTTGGCTGGAAGAACACAGCACGATCGAACTGGTTCCGGAAGGTTCTCTGAGTGCGGCTACCGAAGAAAAACAGTCGGAAGCGGAAGCTAGCGCGACAGCTGAGATAGCTGCTGAAACAGAAACCAGTATAGCCAATGCCGAGGTAGCTGCGGAAGCGGAAATAGCGCCAACTCAAGGCGAACAGCCAGAAGCATAAGCCGCTGGCAAAGCTTCAACCGATCTGCCGAGATCGAAAGAAACGCCGAGAATAGAGGCGCTCTGTCGCGTTTATACTGTGGCAAAACTAAAAATTGCTTGGGCGGCAGTACCGCCCAAGTAACAGTCAAGATAGAATTTGACTTTCAATTTGGTGTCGCTTCCTATATAAACGATGTCGAGATCGCGATCGGCCCAGAGAAGTAGTTATACCACGTCAAAAGGAAAATCGCACTCCTTCGATCTCGGCCATACAAAAATTGAGACTTCCCCCGTAGAGATAGCCAAACACGGTGGATCTTGGCTATAACAAATATAGTTGTCGTTGCGATCGTTTTACATTTTCAGTTCACAGCACGAGTACCAACAGGCACAAGTTTAATAAGGTTTTATGCTCATATCTCAGTCTCCTGACCTCTCTCCCATCAGTTTGCGCTACTCAGACGTATACGACTCATACCGCACCGAAGCAGTCGTACCTATGGTCGTCGAACAGTCTGGTATGGGAGAACGGGCTTTTGACATATACTCGCGCCTGTTGCGGGAGCGCATAGTGTTTTTGGGAACGCCAATTGACGATGAAGTTTCCGACTCCATTGTGGCCCAGTTGCTGTTCCTAGACGCAGAAGATCCCGAAAAAGACATCCAACTGTACATCAACTCCCCAGGAGGATCGGTGACCGCAGGGATGGCAATTTATGACACCATTCAACAAATTCGTCCCAATGTTGTCACCATCTGTTATGGACTGGCTGCCAGTATGGGAGCGTTTTTGTTGGCGGCGGGAACTCGCGGGAAGCGGATGTCTCTAGCCAACTCCCGGATCATGATTCACCAGCCACTAGGCGGTGCCCAAGGTCAGGCGGTTGACATCGAGATCCAAGCCAAGGAAATTCTCTATCACAAACGTAAGCTGAATGAATTACTGGCTTATCATACCGGTCAACCTCTGGAAAAGTTGGAAATCGATACTGACCGCGACTTCTTCATGTCAGCCGCAGAAGCGAAAGAATACGGTATTATCGATGCGGTCATCACTAGGCAGAATCTCCCCAAATCGGGAAATTCTCTTAGTAAGGATAACGGCAGCGTGTAAGCCAGCGGTCTGAAGACCAAGGATGAAATGCGATCGAGTCCGAATTGATTCGCAGTCAAAGTCCTTACACGTTGATATAGAATTTAAGTATGCCCAGGTAGAATAACCGCCAAAACCGCTAAACATTAAACACAGCGGACAGCTTGGAAAAAAAAGGCATGAGGGTGGCGAAAACCTCCGCAAAAATAGCTAGGGAATAGCTACGGAAGTCTAAAGCTTCCCACAATCACACCAGTGAACACTGAGACTCTAAAACGTATCCTGCGGCACGGGAAAACACTAGATAAATATTCTAGTACGCTTGGGGAGACAAGCCCTCTGGGGTTAGCTAAGTTAAGCTAGTCGAACGGTACATTTTGTACGGTTAATTAGTTTAAGAATTGCCGACCAAGGCTAGCTAATTTTAAGGTGTGTCGATGAACCAAGAATTTCTTGAATTATATTCAGGAGATTGTCAACGCACTTCAATAAGAGGCAGCTATGTCACCTAAGTACGACTCCCATTTAAAATGTTCCTTTTGCGGCAAGTCTCAAGAGCAGGTTCGCAAATTGATTGCCGGTCCGGGAGTCTACATTTGTGATGAATGCGTAGATTTGTGTAACGAAATTTTAGATGAGGAACTGTTGGATTCCGGGCCGACATCTCCCCAACCATCAGCAAGGTCAGAACCATCTCAAAAGCGGCGGAACCGATCGTCTCATCTTTCCCTGCATCAAATTCCCAAACCAAGAGAAATAAAAAAATATTTAGACGAACACGTAATCGGCCAAGACGAAGCTAAAAAAGTTCTTTCAGTAGCAGTTTATAACCACTACAAGCGTCTTAGCTTTCAGCAAGCGAAAAACACCGGGAAAGCAGGGCAAGAAGATACAGTAGAAATCCAAAAATCCAATATCCTGCTGATGGGGCCGACTGGCTGCGGGAAAACACTTTTGGCCCAAACTCTGGCAAATATCCTGGATGTGCCGTTTGCAGTAGCCGATGCTACTACGCTCACGGAAGCGGGTTATGTCGGCGAAGATGTGGAAAATATCCTGCTGCGACTGCTGCAAGTGGCAGACTTCGATGTGGAAGAAGCCCAGCGAGGGATCATTTATATCGATGAAATCGATAAGATTGCCCGCAAGAGCGAAAATCCCTCCATTACGCGGGATGTATCTGGCGAGGGCGTCCAGCAAGCGCTGCTGAAGATGCTGGAGGGAACAGTGGCAAACGTACCTCCCCAAGGCGGACGCAAACACCCGTACCAAGACTGCATCCAAATCGATACCAGCAATATCCTGTTTATCTGCGGCGGTGCTTTTGTCGGTTTGGAAAAAGTGGTGGATCAGAGAATTGGCAAAAAGTCAATGGGCTTTGTCCAAGGTGGAGAGCCGATATCGAAAGAAAAACGGACTGCGGACATTCTCAAGCAATTGGAACCGGATGACCTGGTTAAATTTGGCATGATTCCGGAGTTTATTGGTCGCATTCCGGTGATTGCGGTGGTAGATCCACTGGATGAAGAAACTTTGACGGCAATTTTGACTCAGCCGCGCAATGCGCTGGTGAAACAGTACCAGAAGTTGCTGAAGATGGACAACGTGCAGCTCGAGTTTAAGCCGGATGCGATCCGGGCGATCGCGCAAGAAGCATATCGGCGCAAAACTGGTGCTAGGGCGCTACGCGGTATTGTAGAAGAACTGATGCTGGATGTGATGTACGAGCTGCCATCGCGCAAGGATGTTACTCGTTGTGCGATCACAAAGGAAATGGTAGAGAAGCGATCGACCGCCGAACTGCTTGTCCATCCTTCCTCTCTACCCAAGCCCGAATCAGCCTAGTGGATTTTAGATTTTAGATTTTAGATTTTAGATTGGTTGTAACAGGCAAGAATCTGAAATTACAATAAATAGACGATCGATCGAAAATCGAAAATTCAAAATCCAAAATTTAAAAATGCCATTAATTCAAGTTCGAGGCGTCGATCATTATTACGAGTGGATTCGATCGCCAGCAGCAGATAAATCCAAGCCAGTCATGGTTTTCCTGCACGGCTGGGCAGGTTCCGCTAGATATTGGGAAAGTACGGCAAAAGTGCTAGCAGATAATTTTGATTGTTTGCTGTACGATATGCGCGGATTTGGGCGATCGCGTTTGCCATTACCACAAGCTATCGCAAATGCACCTACATTAACATACGAACTAGAAGAGTTTGCCGACGACTTGGCAGAATTATTAAACGCTTTGCAATTGGGGCCCATTTATCTCAATGCTCATTCTATGGGTGCTTCTGTCGCCACCCTATTTTTGAATCGTTACCCAGAAAAAGTAGAAAAAGCCATTTTAACTTGTAGTGGCATTTTTGAATACGACGAAAAAGCATTTGCCGCATTCCATAAATTCGGCGGCTACGTCGTGAAATTCCGTCCCCGTTGGCTGGGAAAAATTCCTTTAGCCGATATCTTCTTTATGAAGCGTTTCTTACATCGCCCCCTACCAAGAGCGATGAGTAAAGCATTTTTGGATGATTTTCTATTAGCAGATTACGAAGCCGCTTTAGGAACAATTTTTACTTCCGTGAGTAAAGAAGCATCTGAAGTAATGCCGCAGGAATTTGCCAAATTATCAGTGCCAACGCTTTTAGTTTCCGGTGAATACGATTTGATTATTCCGGCAGAAATGGGGCGACAAGCGGCTGCTTTAAGTGAAAAAGTGGAGTATGTTCTTATTCCCAATACCGCTCATTTTCCGATGTTGGAAGATGCAGAAACTTATTTACAAAAAGTGCGGGAGTTTTTGGGAATGTCGTGCCAATAAGTAGGTGCAGGTAATCATTTTACCTTTCCTTTGCTCATTGATTTATAGTAAATCCGGGTTGATTACCCCCTGAATGAACTGCGCTCTTCGTCGCGATTCGCGATCGCGAATTAAACGTGATAACACAGCGAAAGACTTTTTCATTTTAGAGCGCGAAGAGAAGAGGAAGAAGATAACGGGGGTAGCTAACCCGGACTTGGTATAAATGCTTTGGGTTTCGCTTCAAAAAGACCAAACCTACAAAGAAATGGCGAGGGTATTGCTGGAGAAAGTAGGTTTGCGATCGAAATATCATCCCAATCCCAATTCGCGTTTGAGCAAATTAATCGACTTAAGGCCAATGTAATTTTCGCAGCAAATTAGCTGAGGCGGACGAATCATATCGTCTCTAGCATCTGCAACTGTCGCTTTTACGGCGCTAAAACTAGCTTGGTCGCTGATAATTGTTCTGGCACTGCGAACTAAGGCGTTAAGCTTGTAGGTGTCTCCGCGTTGAGCGGTCATGACTAGCAAATCGTCGCCTCGGAGACTGTGAATTATTACTTCTGCTGCTCGCAGAATACCAGAACTGAGACTGACAAGACCGACGCAGCTGTCTTTTGGCAAGCTTTTGACCACCTGGATTTCCGAACTGTAGTCGTAGATATCGACGGGGATAACTCGGACTGATTTGGGTGCGACGATCGCTTCTGCTTCTCCGATAAAATAGCGACTGGTCACCACCGTACCACCATGAGTTTGGTCGAGAAATGCGCCTAACTCCTCCAAAGGGACGAGTTGTACGGGTATTTTGAGCGCTTGTTCCAATTCCTGTACCATCAACTCGCCAACGCCAATATCCTGCTTGGGAGCTGTGACTAGCACTCTAGCACTGCAACGCAAGCGCCAGTCGATTTCTCCCAAAAAAAGCTCTCTGGCTTGGTTGAGAGTGCAACCTTCGGCAAGTAGTTTGTCCAAGCTTTCCTGTACAATTTTGTTCGCTTGGGGGTACTGTTGCAGAATAGGTGATTTCAGTCTCGCACCACCTTCATTACCTTGAGCGCGGACGTAAATACCCGACCCGGCGAGAGACTCGACCAATCCGATGTCTTCTAAGTGACGGTATACCTTACTGATGGTGTTGCGATGCAGACCCGTCTGCATGGCTAATGCGCGGGTGCTGGGGAGGCGGTGTCCGGGGGGAAACTGACGGGATGCGATCGCAAACCGAATTTGATTAAATAGCTGTGTTGATGCTGGGATTTCACTATCTGGCTGAATATGAAATTGAACCATCTTAGAGCCTCCAGGGACTCCGATCGAGTTGTTGAAGGGATAATGCGGCGGTAGACACTATAAAATTGTGTTTTTGTCGATATATCTAGTGTATTGTTATCCTGCAAACAGCTTACCGCCTCTAGGGTAGGTAATCCGCACTTGTTAGCACAGACGATCTGAAACTGCATCATACCGAATACTGAGAAAAATAACATTACCGAAAAAGGGGTATAAGGCCCCGTCCTTCCAGGACGGCTTTTCTAGATTTGTGCTATCATCTTATCGTAGCTTCAAACGATAAGATGCTCATCTACGAAGCCAAGTTAGAAGGAACAGACGACCAATACAAAGCTCTTGACGGGGCTATTCGCACTGGCCGTTTTGTGCGTAATTCCATCATTCGTGCTTGGTTGGATGGGCTTGTTAAAAGTCGGAATGATGCCTATAAATACTGCAAAGTATTAGCCGATAATCCGCAATTTCCTTGGGCGAGTTGGTTAAATTCTCAAGCTCGGCAAGCTCATGCTGAAAGAGCTTGGGCAAGCATTGAGAGATTTTATCGCAATTGCAAAGCGCAAGTTAAAGGGAAGAAGGGTTTTCCTCAGTTTAAAAAACATCAAGTAAGAGCATCGGTAGAGTATAAAGTTAGCGGATGGAAACTATCTGATGATAGGCGCTATGTGGAATTCACCGATGGATTTAAGGCAGGCGTATTTAAGCTGTGGGGAACTAGAAATCTGCACTGCTACCAACTAGAACAAATTAAACGGTTAAGAGTGGTCAGGAGGTATGACGGTTATTACGCACAGTTTTTAATCGACCGGAAACGGGAGGAAAATAAGGAATTAACTCTCAGGCAAGTTGGTCTAGACATGGGTTTAAGCCATTTCTTGACAGATAGCTTTGGTGAAAAAGTAGAGAATCCCAGATTCTTCCAGAAAGATGAGCGTAAAATTAAAAGACTACAACGGCGTTTATCTAAAACTCAAAAGGGAAGTAAAAACAGAGCCAAAGCCAGAAATAAATTAGGTAGAGCGCATTTGAAGGTGTCACGCAGGCGTAACGATTGGGTTTGTAAATTAGCCCAGCGCGTCATCAAGTCTAACGACTTAGTAGCGATTGAAAACCTGAATGTGCGTAACATGGTCAAGAACCACTGTTTAGCTAGATCGATATCTGATGCTGCATGGTACAGGTTTCGAGAGTGGTTAGAGTACTTTGGTGTTGTGTATGGTATTCCGGTTATAGCTGTTAATCCGAGTTATACCACTCAAGATTGCTCGAAGTGTGGCGCGACTGTAGTCAAAACACTCTCGTCTAGAACTCATAAATGCCCTCATTGTGGGTTTGTGGCAGATAGGGACTTCAATGCGGCGTTGAATATTTTAAAGTCAGCCTTAAGAGAATGGGCAAATACGGTGGGGCGCACCGAATTTCAAGTCTCTGGAGAGATTCCCCTCTGTTTGGATGCGGAAACGCAGCTAAGTAAGGGAACTCGACGAAAGAGAAAGTCTAGTCAGTGATGGCTAGAATCCCCGTGCGTTTACGCCGGGGAGAACGTCAACAGAATGGGTGATATATAGAACCACAACATAGCTATTATTCAAAAAAATAATATGCTCGAATTTTCATTTTAAATAAAGTACGATTGTCGCCTAAATTATTGCTTATTATAATGGCTAATATCCACCCTGACGGGCAGGTGTAATAGAGTGGTTATTGGCATGAATATGTAACTTTTTATGGTAGTTTGATGCACAATTATTAAACCTGAAAAATTATTTCAGCTTTTGAAGCGTCTTGGAGGAAATGGAAGAGCAGTTATTCTTTCTACATCTATCTTGCGGAAGAATCGGGCGATCGCATACGCACAGACGCGGGTGGAAAGCAGAAAGGCGTACAAGAAGTGGCCGATCGCATTCGTAGCTTTCTCAATCTAGAATCTATACGGTGATATCACGAGCGGTCAAACAGGATGGCAGACCTAGAGATTAGCACATCTAACGTTAAAATACCCAATGGGGAGTTGCAAATTGATGCGTACTATGCTGAGCCAACCAGCCCGATGCCTTTCCCGGCGGTGATAGTATTCCAAGAGATCTTCGGGGTAAACGAACACATCCGGGACGTGACGGAACGAATTGCTAAGGAAGGTTACGTAGCGATCGCACCTGCACTCTTCCAACGCATCGCTCCTAGTTTTGAGACCGGTTACACTCCAGAAGACATTAAAATCGGCAGAGATTACAAACAACAAACCAAAGCATCCGAGTTGCTCGGTGATATTCAGGCGACAATAGATTATCTCAAAAGCCTGCCCCAGGTAAAAGGCGATCGCATTGCCTGCATCGGTTTTTGTTTTGGCGGTCATGTGGCCTATCTTGCCGCAACTTTACCCGATATCAAAGCTACTGCCTCATTCTACGGCGCTGGTATCGCCAATTCTACTCCTGGTGGCGGCGAACCGACAATAACCCGCACAAAAGACATTAAAGGCATCCTCTACGCCTTCTTTGGGATGGATGATGCCAGCATTCCAGCCGAACAGGTCGATCGAATTGAGGCAGAGTTAGAGAAACATCAGGTTACTCATCGCGTCTTTCGCTACGATGGAGTTGACCACGGTTTTTTTTGCGATCGTCGCGGAAGCTACGATGCAGCAGCAGCTGAAGCTGCTTGGGTTCAGGTTAAGCAATTGTTTCAAACGAATCTCCTGGTAGCAAGTGGAAGTAAGTGAGGATGTGCCAGAGGTTGTAAAAGCTTTACCCCGTTTAGAGGCCGGAACTGAGATAAAAACTTGTTACAGCCAAAGGTAAAATGCTTGGGGTAGCTGCTGTGGGAATTTGGTCATAGCAAAAACAGGTTTAGCGATCGCATCAAGGCGATCGATCGTCAGTCAAGCAGTGCGATCGTTAAACTACACTATCAGCCGTGCCATCAACCCTGCCGCGCCAGCAACTAAATCAAAATTTACCTAGATCGAAAAGAAAGATGAAACCCAAATCGACGCCTTCTCAAGCCAATAACTCATCCTTTTCTATGGATGATTTTGCCAAAGCCCTCGAAACACACGACTACAACTTTGAAAAAGGGCAGGTGGTACGCGGCAAGGCGTTTGAATACGCCAGCGATGGTGTGTATATAGACATTGGTGCTAAATCCTCCGCTTTTCTCCCCACGCAAGAGATTATCTTCAAAAAATCGACCACTTTGTCGGAATTTTTACCATTAGGGGAAGAACGCGAATTTTTAATCATCCGCGAGCAAGATGCAGACGGACAAATTACCCTTTCTTTAAAGCAGCTACAAATTAAGCAAACTTGGGATAAGCTGGCCGAAATGCAAGATAGCGGTCAAACAATTCAAGTTAAAGTCAGCGGTGTAAATAAAGGTGGTGTCACTGTCGATGTTAAGGGGGTACGGGGTTTTATTCCGCGCAGTCACTTAATAGATAAAGACAAGCTGGAAGAACTGATCGGTCAACCCTTAACTGCCAGCTTTTTGGAACTCGATCGCGATCGCGAAAAACTCGTTCTTTCCCAGCGCTTAGCCAGTCAATCCGCTCGCTTTAGCGAAATGGAACTGGGACAGCTAGTAGAAGGTAAAATTAGCGGTATCAAACCCTTCGGCTTATTCGTCGATTTGGGAGGTACTACCGGTCTGCTCCACATCAAACAAATCAGTCAAACCTACATTGAATCGCTGCCAAATCTGTTTCAGGTCGGTCAGCCCATTAAAGCAGTCATAGTCGATTTAGATGAAGGAAAAAGTCGTATTTCTCTTTCCACCAGAGTCTTAGAAAATCACCCAGGTGAAATGATAGAAAACATGGCTGAAGTGATGGCTTCAGCCGATGCCCGCGCTCAACGCGCCAAGAAAAATATTTCAAATGCAACTTGAGCTTGCGGATTACCTCGGTAAAAGCTTAATATTCTAATCGGCGTCCTTGTCAAGCGGTCTGGTATAAATAAATTTAGCTCTATCAGATCGCTACGTTAACTTGGAACTCTAACTCCCACTTTTGAGATAGGCTATGTCTGTCGGTGACTGCGCTAACTCTCAAAGGTAACTTAATCTATGTAGCGTTATACCAAGTTGCATTCTTACAAGTATATTTCTCTCGCCTTCTTTCCCTTCTGGAACGAGAATATTCAACATTCGATCGCAACTTGGTATTCTATGGGTGCAACAAATCTACAGGTTTGATTAGTTTTAAAAAGGTAGAGAAATCATGGCTAACGCAGATACTCGCTTAACCCTAAAACAAATATTTGACGCTAATTACTATCGCCTAAATAATCCAGACTTAGCTCAGCTTAGCGATGATGAAGCCTTAAATCACCTATTAACATATGGTTTGTTAGAAGCAGATGGATTGCTAACAGGTGTGGCAATTCCATCCAGGCTCAGATTTTCACCGTTTGTTGACTTTGCATATTATCGGACTAACAACACAGATGTAACAGGGTCGTTGGGAAGCCAGGAATTAGTACAGCAGTTTTTCAACGAAGGTCTTTTCCAAGGGCGACCTTTCTCGCCCGTAGTCGATCTAAATTTATATAAGCAAAGCTACGCCGATCTAGCAGGTTTAGACAATAACCAATTACTCGAACATCTGATAAATTATGGTATTTACGAAGGAAGAAGATTTTCACCTTTAATCGATCTCAATTATTATCGACAGAATAACCCCGATCTGGGCGGATTCGACAACAAAGAATTATTCGTACAATTTCTCACTGCTGGCATAAACGATGGGCGCTCGTTTTTACCTTTATTTGATGTCAACTTTTACCGAGCAAATAACCAAGACTTGGACAATGCTAATTACACTAACGAGGAATTAACAGAGCATTTTCTAAATATTGGCATAACAGAAGGAAGAAGATTTTCGCCATTTTTCGATATCAACTACTACCGAGAAAGCAATCCCGACTTAGTTTTAGCAGGTTTGGACAATGAAGAATTGTTCAATCATTTTCAAACTCGCGGTTTGGATGAAGGGCGCAGATTTTCACCCTTCATTGATGTTAATTACTACTTAGCTAACCAACCTGACTTAAGAGCGGCAGGTTTAACTCCTCGGCAAGCATTCGATCATTTTGTCAACATTGGTTTGAATGAGGGACGCCGTTCCTCCCTGATATTCGATCCGGTATATTACTTAGACAATAACCAGGACTTAAAAAGAGCCGGATATACAAACAGACAAGCTTTTGAACACTTTCAAACCTTCGGTATCGACGAGAGGCGATCGTCATCAGTATACTTCGATCCCAGATCGATCGAGCCCTTTATTCTGGAAACCATTCCAGACCTCATAGCTGCCCCTCAGTCCGTTATCCCCCAATTTAAATGGAACATCCCCGCCGATGGGGTACTCACATATAGCTTTGTCACCTCTGCCAGCGCCCCTTTGTACGAAGGGCAGGAATCTGGCGTGGCGGAATTAAGCCCACAAATTAAGAACAATATTCGCAACATCCTGCAACTTTACGACAACATACTGCCCTTCGATTTAGTTGAAGTTTCAGACAGACCTCCCAACGTCGGGCAGCTACGGTTCATGTTTTCCAACGGGCCACGCGATCAATCGCGAGAAGGAAACGTTCTGGCCTATGCCTACTACCCCGGCGACCCCACCGACTCTACAGGTAATCTTGCTGGCGACGTACATTTGAATCCTAACAGAAGTCTGATCGATTTTTCTAGTGGTGCCGGTAGTTTCAGCTATGAAGTTTTACTGCACGAAATCGGTCATGCACTAGGTTTGCAACATCCTTTTGAGGGTAACCCACCTCTAGCTGCGGGCAAGGATAACGATAGCAACACTGTGATGGGTTACAGCTTTTTTCCCGGTAATTACAATGGCTCTTTTGCCAGCACACCGATGGCCTATGATATCCGCGCTTTGCAGTTACTGTACGGTTTCAGTAGTTTGAATGAAGGTGACACGAACTATCAGTTTAATGTCAACAATTTTATTGGCGCAAATGAGTCAAATGGGCAAAATGGAGTAAAAATCACAATCTGGGATACAGGCGGAATTGACACATTTGATTTTTCAGCATTACCCTCGACTTTATTCGGTTATTACTTCAACATGAATGAGGGAGGTTACAACACCACACAACTGGCGCTCAACGGTTCTACCTATACAACTTCCACGGCTCAGGGTATATTCACTACGAATAGTTTTGGCACAACTATTGGTTTTGGTTTCACTTTGGAAAATCTAGTCGGTTCTCAGGGAGATGATGAAATATTGGGAAATAATATTTCCAATAACATTGCAGGAGGGCCGGGGAACGATGTGATTACAGGTGCCCGTGGTGCAGATATCATAAATGGTGGCCCTGGAGCTGATATATTTGTATTGGCTCCAGGCGATGGAGGGCCAAATCCGGGCTCGACTGATGTGATTACCGATTTCACGGATGGAGAAGATTCGATCGGTCTAAGCGCTGGTTTGAGATTCGATCGCCTACGTATTACTCCCGGCACTAACCCCAACGATACTATTATCCAAGTTGCCAGCAGCGGAGAATACTTAGCTGTACTTACTGGCGTGCCATCTTTCGCTATCACTAATGCTGATTTCACGTTTGTTTAGAAATAAGTTGGCATATCCGCCTGCTTCTTTGCAAGAGAATTCTCAGTAGAGTTGGACAAAAGTTGAAAAGTTGTGTTATCTGTCAAGTTGTTCCATTTGGAATGGTTATGCGATCGCAGTAACCTACACAATGGAACAACGAAAAATCAACAACATAGGTTAAGTAAAGTCGCTAAACGGACTTAATACCAGTTTGTATTTGCAGGAAAAAACTATGCCTACAGCTGCTACTTCACCCTTAAGCATACAAGAACTATACGATGAGAATTTTTATCGAGCTAATAATCCAGACTTGAATTATTTAAACAGTCGGGATTTATACCAACAATTCCTAAATTTCGGCATAAATCAAGGGCGAAGGTTTTCGCCCTACTTCGATGCAAATTTCTACAAGCTTGCCAATCCAGACTTAAGTACTTTAACTACCAATAGGCAGTTAGTAGATCATTTTCTCAACAGCGGGCTGGCCAACGGTCGCAATTTTTCCCAATTTTTCGATATAAATTTCTATCGAGCCGCCAACTCCGATTTAGCTGGTTTCGATAACATAGATTTGTTTCGACAATTCAAAAATTTCGGTGTTTCTGAGGGTTTTCGTCCCTTCTCACCAGTATTCGATATTAATTACTATCGAAATAATAACCCGGATTTGCAAGGGCTGAATTATCGACAATTGTACGAGCATTTTCAGCTTTCCGGTATGGGGCAGGGACGTGAATTTTCGCCGTATTTTGATTTCGATATATACCGGGCTAGAAACTCTGAATTAACAAGTAATATCACTACTAATCAAGGATTGCTAGAAAGCTTCCTTACTACTGGGATAGAGCAGGGTCTTTCTGCCTCGCTGTTCTTTGATATCAACTACTATAAATCTAAAAACCCCAGCTTGTCTAATTTGAGTAATAGACAATTATTCGAGCAATTCCAATTTATTGGTTTGCCGCAGGGACGTACTTTCTCTCGCTACTTTGATTTGGATTTCTACCGAGATGCCAACCGAGACTTGGGTGGACTGAACAACAAACAATTGTGGGAACACTTCCAATCCTTCGGTTTAAAAGAGGGACGCCCTTCTTCATCATTCTTCGATCTAGATTTTTATCGTTCTAGAAATCGAGACTTAGCTGGACTGAGCGACAAACAATTAGTGGAACAATTGATTACCGAAGGTCTGGATCAAGGTCGTTCCATTTCCCCATTCTTCGATCTTAATTACTATCGAGTTGCCAACGGTAAAGCGGATACTCTCAGTAATAGACAATTGTGGCAAGACTTGCAAGACGTTGGCGTGCCGGGAGGACTGGCTTTTTCACAGTTCTTCGATTTGAATTTGTACCGAAATAGTAACCCTGATTTGGCAGGTTTGAGCAACGAGCAATTGTTTGAACATTTCCAAAACTTTGGGCTAGCTGAGGGACGAATCTTCTCGCCGGTCATCGATCTCAATGTCTATCGAAATAGCAATCCAGATTATGCCAATCTGAGTAATAGAGATTTATTCGATATCTTGGTAACTTCTGGTATAAGTGGGGGAAGCGGCGGAGGTTCTGCTGTTACGCAGTTTTTTGACCCGGATTTTTATCGCACCAATAACCCTGACTTGGTAGAGGAAGGAATAGTTACCGATACGCAATTGTTGGAACACTTCCAAAACTTCGGTCTGGACGATGCAGGCAGAAAATTTTCACCATTTCTAGACCTGGACTACTACCTAGCTAACAACCCAGATTTGGTGACAGCAGGTCTGACTAGGCGGGAAGCATTCGAGCATTTTCAACGTTACGGATTGGATGAGGGACGTCCGTTTTCGCAATTTTTTGATGTCCGATACTATTTGGATAATAATGCCGATTTGCGTGCAACAGGTATGGATTACGGCCAAGCGTTTTCTCACTTTCAAAATTTTGGTGTAAATGAGGGACGCCGCCCATCGATTCTATTTAATCCTGTTTATTATCTCGATAACAACCCGGACTTGGCTGCCATAGGAATGAGTTTTAAGGATGCGTTTGTACATTTTCAGAATAGGGGTTTTGTCGAAGCGCGATCGGCATCAATTTTATTCGAGCCAGAAGATATTGGCCCCCTACTATTTCCTTTGGCCGTAAACCAAACCGGCGACGCTTTAGACCTGAGAGTAAACCCCGCCGTACCCATAGTAGCGTTACCTAACTGGCTTCAAAACGTGCGCGAATGGGGGGACATCCCAGCTAATGGCACTCTCACCTATAGTTTTGTTGGCACAGCCGGTGCCTTTTTGTACGAAGGGTCGGAGACCAACGTTAAGGAAGTACCCGAATCAGTTAAAAACAACGTTCGCAATATCATGCGACAGTATGATGAGGTTCTCGGCATCAATGTGGTTGAGGTTGCAGACACGCCTCCCAATGTCGGTCGCATCAGGATTATGTATTCCGACGGCGCTGCCAATCGCGGTGTACCCGGTTATGGTAACCCCCCTTCCGATAACCCAGGTACCAGTTTGGCCGGTGACGTACATTTAAATCCGACCATTGATTATACTCAGAGCCCTGGCACTTATAACTACCAAACTTTGCTCTCAGTAATTGGTAATGCTCTTGGCCTGCAAAACCCCAAAAAACAAACTCTAGCTACGGTTTTTGAGCCCGTTCTCAGTTTTGGGAAGGATAACAATACAAATACCGTCATGACCGATAATACTCCTCCCCAAACATATAACGGTTCATTTGCAAGCACACCTATGTCTTACGATATCCGTGCTTTGCAGTACCTTTACGGTGCCGGTTATGCAAATGAAACCGATACAACATATAGGTTTAATACCAGCAATTTCGGGCCTACCGATCTCAGCGGAAGAAATGGCATAAAACAAACTATTTTTGATGCCGGCGGTATTGATACATTTGACTTTTCCGCATTGCCAGCCGTTTCCTTCGGTTACTACTTTGATATGAATGAAGGAGGACAAAATACAACTCAAATTGCCCTTAACGGCGCAACCTATGTCGTTCCCAACCCAAACAGCACTGACAGCGATCCTCTCGCTCCCATCACATTGAATACTAACAGTTTTGGCACCACCGTTGCGTTTGGCTTCTCTCTCGAAAACCTCGTAGGTTCTCCCGGCGATGATGAAATATTGGGCAACAATTTGTCCAATAATATTGCAGGCGGTGCTGGCAACGATATCATCAACAGCGGCATCGGTAAAGATACATTAACAGGTGGTGCTGGCAGCGATATTTTTGTAGTGGTTCCCGGTCAAGGCAGCCCCAATCCGGAAAACGCTGACATTATTACTGATTTTGTGGATGGTCAGGATAGAATTGGCTTGGGTATAGGTTTGAGTTTTTCTCAGATCCTGATATCCCCAGGCACTAACTCTAATGACACTTTCATCCGACTTGCTAGGAGCGGTGAATACTTGGCTGTAGTGACTGGAATTCCATCTGCTGCCATTACCCAAAGCGACTTTACTGCTATTTGAGAATAGTGCGATCGGCTAGTTGTTAACAGTGAGCTTAAACATAACTAACAACTAGCTGATAATCAACGCCAACCTTTGTATCTGCTAGGAAAAATTTATGTTTCCACCTGTTGTTTTACCACTTAGCGTACAGGAAATATATGACGAAAGTTTTTATAGAGCTAACTATCCAGAGTTGGCTAATTTGAACAGCAGAGAATTAGAACGACACTTACTTACTACTGGTATACCGCAAGGTTTCAAATATTCGCCATTTTTCGATGTAAGTTATTATCGCAGCAACAACACCGAATTGGGTAACTTAAACAACGAGCAATTATTGAACCATTTTCTCAGTACAGGTGTTGCGGAAAGGCGCAAAACTTCTTCATACATTGACCTGGATTTTTATCAAGCCAGTAACCCAGACCTGGCGCAATTGGATAACGCACAATTATTTGTGCATTTGAAAAACTTTGGTTTGGCTGAGGGGCGTCCCTTCTCTCCAGCAGTCGATTTAAATGCCTTCCGAGCTAGCAATCCCAACTTTGCAGGGCTAGACAACCAACAATTGTTCGAGCAATTCCAACTTTCCGGTATCTCTGTTGAAACACCCACCAACCAGAACGATCAGTTGTTCGATGTGGAATTTTACCGACAAAATAATCCTGATTTGGTCGCAGCAGGAATAGATACCGATGCGGAACTGTTGGAACATTTCCAAAACTTTGGGATAGCCGACATAGGGCGAAAATTTTCACCTTTTTTAGACCTCGATTACTACCTAAATAAAAACCCAGACTTGGTTACAGCAGGTCTGACTCGACGAGATGCTTACGACCATTTTCAAAAGTATGGATTAGGCGAAGGACGCTCATTTTCACAGTTTTTCGATGTCAGATACTACCTAGATAATAACCACGACCTGCGTGCAAACGGGATGAATTATCGGCAGGCGTTCGCTCACTTTCAAAACTTTGGTGTGAATGAGGGAAGACGCCCATCGCTTCTATTCAATCCGGTATATTATCTCGATAACAACGCGGACTTGGCAGCAGCAAAACTGACCAGCAAAGAAGCTTTTGAACACTTTCAAATTTCTGGTTTAAAGGAAGGTCGTCGCTCATCTATTTTCTTCGATCCGCAGGCTTTAGCTGCATTGATCAGAACAGACTTTCAACCAGCAAGCGTTGACCCGACGACATTTTTTCAACCAACGGTTAAATGGAATGTTCCGGCAAGTAATGTACTCACATACAGTTTTGTGACTACTGCCAGTGCCTTTTTGTACGAAGGGTCAGAAACAGGCATTAAGGAATTGGATGACCAAACTAAGAATAATATCCGCAGTATCCTACAGCTGTATAGCCAATACATTCCAGTTAATTTTGTTGAGGTTACAGATAGACCTCCTAATATCGGTCAGATCAGGTTCATGTATTCTAATAGGGAGCAGGCACAAAATACCTTAGCTTACGCTTACTATCCCAAAGACCCTGGTGACGATACTCTCACCTACCCTGTGGATAGTCTGGGTGGTGATGTGCATTTAAATGGTGATAAAAGTGTAATTGATTTCGCAACTGGGCCAGGAACTTTTTCTTACGAATTATTGCTGCAAAATGTTGGTCGGGCTTTAGGTCTAAAACAAACGATAGTTTCATCGCCAAATCTGAATGTTGGTAAAGATAATAATACCAACACTGTAATGACTGATAACTTTTCGCCTGAACGATACAACGGAGCAATGGCAAGTACGTTAATGTCTTATGACATTCGTGCATTACAGTTCTTGTATGGTGCCAGTTATTTCAACAGCAACGATACAACATATAATTTTGATGCCGGCAATTTTTTTGGTATCAAGCAGACAATATGGGACAGCGGTGGCATCGACACACTAGATTTTTCGGGTTTACCACCGGATCAAGTGGGTTATTACTTTGACATGAATGAGGGCGGTCAAAACACGCAACAAGTTGCTCTTAATACTGCTACTTATTTAGTTCCCAGTGACGATGACAATCAAACTAATGAAGATGGATCTCCTGTTCTTACTCCATATAATACCAGTCTGTATTCTACAAGCGTTGCTTTTGGATCTGAGATTGAAAATTTGGTAGGGTCTAATGGCAAAGATGACATTTTGGGCAATAGTTTGTTCAATAACATTAAAGGCAATGGAAGTGATGACAGGATAACAGGCGCTCGTGGCAAAGATACACTAACTGGTGGAGATGGAGCCGATACTTTTGTATTTGCTCCTGGCGATGGCGGACTGACTCCGGAAACGGCTGATGTTATTACTGATTTTACTGATGGTCAGGATAAGATCGGTTTAGCGCTTGCTTTGCCGTTTGGGGCTCTCACTATTACTCAAGGTTCTGGTGCATATGCCAACGATACTTTAATCCGGATTTCTAGTACTCGTGAATATTTGGCTGTGTTGACGGGTGTCCCGGTCGGATTAATTAACTCTGCCGATTTCATTTCAGTTTAGTAATCCTTGAGTGGGTAATACTCACCCAAAAAAAACACCTTTGTTTTTGGGTGGGTATTGCCTATACAACAAATAATTTTAGAACAGGTAAACACCAACAGGAAATAATCTATGCCCGTACAATTATTTGATGTCAATTATTATCGGGCTGTCAATCCAGACTTAGCTAATCTCAACGATACACAAGCATTTTCCCATTTCCAAAACTATGGCTTAAATGAAGGACGCCAATTCTCACCGTTAGTCAATCTTAACTTTTATCGCTCAAACAACCTTGATTTAGCGGCGGCAGGTTTAACGACAAACACCCAATTATTCAACCATCTTCAAGACAGCGGTATAGACGAGGGAAGAATATTTTCGCCGCTAGTAGATCTTTTCTTCTATAGATATAACAACCCGGATTTAGCGGCTGCTTTTGTTTCCGACAGCCAACTATTTGAACATCTGCAAAAAAATGGTTTAGGGGAAGGACGCAAATTTTCACCTTTTTTTGATGTTAATTATTATCTTTCTCACAATGCAGATTTAGTTGCTGCGGGTCTTAATAATCAACAAGCGTTTGAGCATTTTCAAAGGTTCGGCTTAGCAGAGGGACGCCGCGCTTCTCCTCTAGTGCTGTTCGAGCCGACATATTATTTATCGCAAAATCCTGATTTAATTGCGGCAGGTATTAACAACGGTCAAACAGCATTTCAACATTTCCAAAACTATGGCTATGCGGAAAGACGCCGTTCGTCACTTTTTTTCGATCGCAACTCTATAGCTGCCTTAATTGACAATCCTCCTGCTAGGTGGAAAGTTCCAGAAGGTGGCACGCTGACATTTAGTTTTGTTACAGCGGCTAGCGCTTTGAACTACACAGGCCGAGAAAAAAATATCGGGGAAGTGAGTGAGGCAATTAAAAATAATATTCGCTATATTTTTTATAACCTATATGCCCCCATTCTCCCCTTTAATTTTATTGAAGTTCCAGAGACAAGTACGAATCACGGTCAAATCCGATTCATGTTTTCCAATGGAGATAATATACCGGGTTTTTACGCTTATACTTATGAGCTTGGCTATAACGATCTTGATGGAGACGTACATTTAAACCGCAATGCTGAAGGTAGGTCTGATGCCTTTTCATCTGGCCCTGGCAGTCGCGGCTACGCAGCTTTAATTCACGAAATCGGTCATACTTTGGGTTTGAAACATCCCGGTAATTACAATGGCAAAGACAGCGAGGGTGAACCTCCATATCTTCCTGATTGGGAAGATAATAATATTAATACAGTGATGAGCTACAATGACCCTTCGCTCGACCCTTTTCCTATTACACCGATGGCTTATGATATCCGTGCTATTCAGTATATTTATGGTGCTAATAATTTTAATAATACGGATACAGTGTACAACTTTGATAGCAGTAATTTTTTAGATATAAAGAAGGCTATTTGGGATAGCGGTGGCATCGATTTGTTGGATTTTTCTGCATTGCCAACAAACGAAAATTACTATTTTGACATGAACGAGGGGGGTCATCTGACAACTGATAGTGCTAGGAATAACGGGTCGTATTTCGCAGAAAACGATATGTCTTTTACGAGTTACACAACAGATAGTTACGCGACGGCGATCGCATATGGCACAATTATAGAAAATGCGATCGGTTCCCAAGGCAATGACTATATTATCGGGAACCCAGCCAGTAATTGGATTGCTGGCAATGGCGGCTACGATATCCTCATTGGCGGCGCTGGTGGAGATACTTTAGTCGGTGGCGGCGATGCCGATACTTTTGTACTGACTCCCGGCGGTGGCGCTACCGATACAATTATAGATTTTACTGACGGTTTGGATCGGTTAAGCTTACAGGGTGGTTTGACTCCCAATTCTCTAAATTTTACTCAGGGAACGGGTGTAAATGCTAACAATACTTTTGTCCAAGTAGCTAGCAGCGGCGAACTTTTAGCTGTGCTGGTGGGTATTCCAGCAAATGCGATCGCATCTGCTGATTTTACCTCTATTTAGTTCGTTTTTAGCAAATGAAATGAAAAAAAGTAAAGTAACTGTGTATCATTTTTGATTCTCTGACATTGCCTTTTTCACTTTGGCAACTTGCTTAGGCGCTCCTATCTTTTCGTAGAATTGAATTGCTTCTAGAAAATCTGTTTTGCTCTTGTCGATCGCACCCATATTTTGATAAGTTAATCCCCTTTCATAGTAAGCGTCAGCAATACTACTTTTGGCTCCTATTTTACTGAATATTTCTATGGCATTTGTATGATTAACGAGCGCCGATTCAAAGTTCTGCTGCTTTCGATAAACTACTCCTACACCATTTAGCGCTTGACCTTTAACCTGAATATAGTTACTTTCTTCGGCATATGATAATGCTTCGCGATACATTTCCAACGCTTTTTCATAATTTCCCAAGTTGCTACCTATCATACCGAAACCGACCGAGCTATAAGCTTTTAACCATACGCTCAAATGACTCTTTGGTAGTTCGTCGTAACCCTTCTTAGCCTTTTCTTCATAACTTATGGCTTTTTCTTTAAATTCTTCCGGGTTCAATTGCGAATATAAAACAGCTATGGCTAACCAAGCACCTACTGCATATAAATGTAAATTAGTATTTTCTGCAACAGTTACGATCTCTTCATAAGATTTTATTCCTTCTTCAATTTCACCAAGAGCTAGTTTACTGCTGCTTATTGTGAAAAGTATCGATATATTTATGTTTTCTAGCTCAAATTTTAGTTTTTCCGAATTTTCCTTTTGCAAGATTAATTCCTGGCTCCTCTTTGCCATTTCTATAGCCTTTTCGTGGGCTTCAATAGCTTTTTGTATATCACCCGCTCGCATCAATATATTACCCAATTCATTGTAAAGGTGTGTCAATGAATACTCATTCGTAATATTCTTAATTAAGAAAGTGATGACAGAAATCATGTGTTGAAACAGACCTACTCTGCCACAAGAGTTAGAAAGCGTCTCCGCCACTCCCAAGTCACTCTGTTTTAGTTTTCTCTGTAGGACTATTACATCGGCAGCGCGATCGAATTCTTCGATATCTATATAGTGATAGTAAGCTTCCAAAGCTTTGATTGCATCGTCTGTGGTATCGATAACTGTAACACCGGTTGTCCAAAAATCTGCTGCTTTGCGATTAACTATCTTCCAGTCTTCAGTCGCTTTTAGTCTGATTCTAGCTTCCGCCCTAGTTACGGAATGCAGGTAGTGTTCGCCTTTGTAGAAATCCAATAACGAGCGCTCCCGCAAAGATTGAATAACTCGTCTGCGTTGTGACTCCGGTATATCCCATAACAAATGGAGAACTCCATCCAATAATACCGAGCGCACCTCTTGATAGCGATAGCATCCCATACGACAGAGAAGTTTATAAGCTTCCGGGTCGTGTTCTTGCAGGCGATCGAACTGACTGGAAATTAAATCTTTTAAGTCTCTTTCAATCAACAAATTCTGTCCATTTTGGTGCCAATAAGCCTCAATATCCCCTTCCCAATCTGCTTGAATTGCGCCAGAGATAATGTGCATAGCTTTGGCATTACCTCCGTAAGCTTGGTGCATCTCCTTCAATACTGAAGATTCGGTGTTGATATTGCGGCTGCTGAAAAACACTTGCCACGCAGCTATATCCAACCCTTGCAAGCGATAGTCATGAAAACTTACAGCAGATTCTCCCAACCGCTCCCGACTGGTGATTAAAGTAACGCAGTTACCACCTCGATCGGCTAAAACTCTTAATAATTCCACATAGTCGCGGTGAGCGGGGATAAATTTGCCATCTTTATCCAAAGCCGGTTCGAGGTTATCAATTATCACTCCCACTCTTTGTGAGGGGTTTCGCAGTTTTTGCCTTAAGCGCTCCAGAGTGACACCAAAATCAACACTGGGCTCCTCGTTAAAGTGTCGCTTTAACCATTCTTCTACTACACTTTTGGCATTGGTGATTTGTTGCATCTCCTTTGCCATCCAGGTCTCCATAATTAAGTCGAAGCCCGCAGATGTGAGGTACTCCCAGGATAGCAGCGACTTGCCTATACCGCCCTCACCCTGAATCAGTATAATTTTAGCCCCTTGTCTGACTAGGGAGTTGAGATCTGCGATCGCTTTTTCCCGCCCAATAAAAATGACTTTGTTATTATTGATTGTCTCCTCTTGTTCTGAGCCTGAGAAATTCCCAGCATCAGCTGGCTTTTGGCCCTTGGCTTCAGGCGTTACTCCAGCCACCCCCTCAAGACTTTGGTCTTTCCGGTCTTTTTTAGCTTCTCCCAATGAATCTCGCCATCGCCTCTCTAGAGCAGCTTGAAAATTCGTTTTACTGACTTTTTCTCCTAATGCTTCAGAGACCAACTTCCATAATTTTGGCCCAATGTCTTGCTTGAGGTATGTTTCGGTGTAACCGGAAGCAGCGGCAATTTCGTGATACTTCTGACCTTGCCAAGAGCCCTTAAGTATCACTACTTCAACGTCTCTCACGTGAACCTTTTTTTTAGCGAAAACCGCTGCATCTAGAACTTTTAATGCTTCTTCAAATTCCATTAGCTTTCTCTGTTCGCGCCAGTTTTCTTAACCCACCCTTTCAGTATAACCTGACTTTTCCCGATCTTTCCTGAACTTTTCTGAACTTACCTGACTTTACCCGATCTTTTGATTAAATTCAGCTAAAAAAACTGCTTAACTTATCATTATCGACACTGACCCTAAGATCTAGGAAACTGTTGATATGGAAAGAAAGGTTTTGACCTCACAACATTAGTTCTGGCTGGTAAGGCCATAAAGTTATGTCTATAGTGTTTATACAAAATTTAAGCGGCAAAAACTGTTCCGATTCTGCCACTCCTCTAATTAAGCTTTTCGGGAAATACACTCCCCATCAGGAGCATTCGCTCTGGTTGTTACAAATTGTTTCTGCCACTCTGTAATGATATTGAGCGGATTATCGCAATCTTTCAACAACCACAGATTTTATTCCATTGAAATACCACTCATGGATAGCCAATTGATTTCATCAATAGCTTTCCGCTGAGAACAAGGTTCCGTACAGTCTCTCGCAAAAAGACAGCAAATAAAATTTTTCTGGCGTAAAGGAAACCTTTCTTGGCAATCCGAGTTTATCACACACACTACATATGGAACCTTCCTTATGAAACGTTCACATTATCAACATCTAAAACACACAATCGGGTGATGACACCTACAAAAAGTTTATTTTCTGTCGATGTAATTCATAAACGCAGTCGGGGTAATACAATGACTTTAACAACCGTCAACGATCTCAATCCAACTTCTACCAGCAACCTTGAGTCTCCGGAACATTTAGGAGAAAATTTCGACACTCAGGCTTTAGTCCAGCTATTGCTTGAGGAACTGTCGGCGTCAGTCGGATCGCAAGGAAGACAAGTTAAGGGTGTCGCAACTCGAATGGCGCTGGAAGTAGAACGAGTTTGCCAAAAGAGTTCCCGCATCCAAACTTCGGGTCAAATCCACTCTTGGCAGCTCGCTCTGGCACGCCATCGCTTGCAAAAGTGCCTGTCCTATTACCGCTTGGGGTCCAGACAAGGCCGGGTTGAACTCCACAGCAATCTCAGTGCAATGGTTTATCGATACATTGCACCGCCGCAATCTCAATTGGGCTTTTATGGGCGCACTAACCTGATTGAAGACTTTTTGCAAGAGTTTTACGCCGAGTCTCTCAAAGCTTTCCGGCGGGAAAACGATCTGGCTAGTGACCACACACCTCGCACCCAGTTGGAATTGGCCGAGTATATGGCGTTCACCGAACATTATGCCAAGCGCCGCATCAGCCTGCCAAAGGGTAACACCCAGCAGCTGATAGTTCTGCGTGCCCAAGCGTTTGTCAGACGCCAACCAGCCGAAACTCCTCTGGATATAGAGCAGGCTGTGGAAATGCCGAAAGGAGAGCAAGAGCAAACGAGCATTCAGTCATCGCTGATGCAACAGCTGCGATCGCAAATTATTGCCGATACCATCGACCCATCTGAAGAAGTATTGCGCGATCGCGTCATCGCCGAACTGCTACAATACCTCGAATCCCAAGGTCAATCAGACTGCTTGGATTACCTAGTCTTAAAACTGCAAGACTTGGCAGCCCCAGATATTGATACCATCCTGGGTCTGACACCTCGGCAACGCGATTACCTGCAACAGCGCTTTAAATACCATGTGGAAAAGTTTGCTCGCGTATCTCACTGGAAACTGGTACACCAGTGGTTAGGAGCAGACATCGACCAAAAACTGGGAATGTCTTCTCAACAGTGGGAAACATTCTTTGTTCAACTTTCCCCACAACAACAGCAGATATTGCACCTCAAACAGAACCACAAACTGGACGAGGAAATCGCCAAAACCCTCAAAATCACACTCAAACAGGTGCAAAAGCACTGGATGAATATGTTAGAGCTCGCCTGGAAGGTTCGCAACACCGAAACCCAGAAACCAAAAGCTCTTAGCAGTAGGGAAGCTTCTTCAGTAGCTGTAGCATCTTGTCCCTTACCTCTTGCTATGAAGAGTAAGCGAGTTGCTTAACTAGGGATTAGGGGTTAGGGATTAGGGGCTAGGGGGAGCGGGGGAGCAGGGGAGTGGGGGAGCGGGGGAGCGGAAGAATTAATATTTTCGCTTTCCCTTTTCCCTCCTCCCTCTTTTTCCCGACGCCCTAGCCCTAATCCCTAGCCCCTAACCCCTAACCCCTAACCCGTGAGAATTTCCTCGATCGTTCGATTTGCCTGCGATCCGTAACTGCCGCCAAACAAATTAAAGTGATTGAGGATGTGGTATAAGTTGTAGAGCGTTTTGCGCTGTTCGTAGCCCGCATCTAAAGGCCAAGCTTCGTTATAACCGCGATAAAACGCTGCTGGAAAACCGCCAAACAATTCCGTCATGGCGATATCCACTTCGCGATCGCCATAATAAGGTGCAGGATCGAGAATCACCGGCTCCCCCGCTACGGTAACAGCAGCATTACCCGACCATAAATCCCCATGTACCAAGGATGGTTGAGGCTGATAACTTCCTAACAGTTCCGGTATTGCTTTAAGCAAACTTTCTCCCTGACTGAACTGCCCACCCCGTCGAGACGCCAATTTTAGTTGATAGCCAATCCGGTGTTCGGCAAAAAACTGTGCCCAATCAGAAGTCCAAGTATTAATCTGCGGAGTTGAACCGATCGTATTATTCCGATCCCAGCCAAAAGCTTTCCTAGTAGTTTTGTGCATTCCCGCCAGCTGACGCCCCATCTCCTCCCAAGCACTCGCCTTAGCACTACGACCCAAATCGAGCCATTCCATAACTATGTAAGCTTTATCATCCGCAATTCCATAGCAAATTGGCTTAGGAATGCGGATAGTTTGGGTTTCCCACATTTGTTGGAGCCCCAGCGCCTCTGCCTGGAACATATCGACTTGGGAGGCTTGGTTGAGCTTGATAAAATAGGTACTATCGCCATCTGAGATCGCGTAACCTTGATTTATACAGCCTCCCCCAACCGATCGCCTCTGCTGAGTGTGAAATTCTTCGCCAGTTAGCTCGGTAATATGAGCATCAATTTTCGTCCACATGGGAGAGATTTTAACGCAAAGGAACGCAGATGCGAGTACAGAAATACCCAAACAGACGCATTTCTTTCAATTACCTTTCAACCCTTTGCTCGATTAACTACCTCCTCTGCGTTCCTCTGCGTAAACCTTTGCGTTCCTCTGCGTTAAAAAAAAACTCTACTTCTGAGCTGGCGATATCGTCACAACACCATAAGCATCAGGAGACAAGAACCGCTCAGCCGCCAGTTGAAGATCCACTTCATCCAAAGCTTGAATGCGAGCGGGGTAGTTCAAAGCGGGAGCTAAATCTCCTACCATTGATTGATAGTAACCGTACATTCCTGCGCGATCGCTTGGCGTCTCGTTCGCAAACACAAATCGATTTGCCACTTGGGTGCGGACGCGGCCAATTTCTGCGGCTGTAACAGGTTCTGTTTGAAGGCTGCGGATGTGTTGAACGATCGCAGCTTCTACTTCCGCGAGATTTTCCGTTGGCAACTGGGCGGAAATTTGGAAAATACCCTGTAAATGATGGCTGACATTACTGGCAGAAATATGGGTAACTAAGCGTCGATTCTCCCGCAAATCCCTCACCAGTCGCGATGTCCGCCCTTGTCCTAAAATTGCCGCCAGTACATCCAGCCCATAGGTTTGGTGTAATTGAGTCAACCCAGGTACTCGCCAAAGCATCATTAGGCGTGCTTGCTGCAAGCTTTCATCTGTATATTCTCGGCGCACAATTTCTTGATAAGGCAGTTCTGGTTCAAATGCCAAATCTTCTATAGAGCGATCGATCTGCTCAGAGCGAATAGAATTTAGGTATGACCTGCCCCTACTCCTAACAAATCCATCCGTCACAATATCAATTAATTCCTTAGCTGGGAGATTACCCACCGCTACAGCAGTTATCGACTTGGGTTGATACCAACTAGCATGAAAATCGCGCATTTGCTGAGGAGTAAGCTGCTCAATTACCGATGTTGGGCCCAAAACTGGGCGATAGTAAGGCAGTCGCTCAAACGCCGTTTCCATAGACCGCTGATAAATACGGCGGCGGGGGTTATCTTCCGATCGACGAATTTCTTCTAAAACTACCAACCGCTCCCTTTCAAAGGCCTCGTCCGGAATGCTGGGGTTAACCACCACATCTATCTGCAATGGTGCTAAAGCAGCAAAATCTTTAGGAGCGGCTGTAGTGTAAAAGTGAGTGTAATCTTGACTGGTGGCGGCATTCGTGACAGCACCCCGCTCCTCAACCAGACGCTCAAACTCACCGCTTGCCAGCCTTTCGGTTCCTTTAAACACCATATGCTCTAAGAAATGAGCCATACCGTTAATTCGATCCGATTCAATCGCTGAGCCGACGCTCACCCACAAGCTTAGATTCACGGCTTCCACCGGCATCTGTTCCGCCACAATTGTTAACCCGTTAGGCAGTCGGCAAATCGTGGGGGCGTTTAGCGGTATAGATTTGAGCAGGGTTGATGTCATGAGTTGTTACAGTTGTCGTCGCTGTTACTGTTACTTCTTTTATGTTAAACGTTACGGTTCTTAATCAGATCTGGTAATTACACGTAAAGCATTAACCTTATGCAGAGTTGACTATTTCTTTTTTCAGATATTGCCGTCGTCGATACAAGTGCCATACGATCGGATTTGTTACAAATTGTTAAGTTTTACGTTCATGGCAAAATCTTCCCAAGCGATCGTCATTGGCGCTGGTATTGGCGGTCTTACAGCAGCAGCTTTACTCGCTCATCGCGGCTATCGGGTGTTAGTTTTGGAGCAAGCGATCGTACCCGGAGGATGCGCCTCCAGCTTTAAAAGAAAAGGATTTACCTTCGATGTCGGCGCTACTCAAGTTGCGGGACTCGAACCGGGTGGGATTCACCATCGCATATTCTCGGAATTAGAAATCGATCCGCCAGCGGCGACACCCTGCGATCCAGCTTGTGCGGTTTATTTACCGGGTGAAACAGAACCCATTAATGTCTGGCGCAATCCGCAAAAGTGGCAGGCAGAACGGCAGCGACAATTTCCCGGTAGCGAACCTTTTTGGCAGTTAATGGCAAATTTGTTCCGTTACAGTTGGGCTTTTCAATCTCGCGACCCGGTACTGCCACCCCGTAATTTATGGGATTTGTGGCAATTGACAAAAGCCGTCCGTCCCGATACTTTGCTTACCCTTCCTTACACATTTTTAACAGTGGGGGATGCTTTGCGCGGATATGGGTTGGATGACAATTTGCGTCTGAAAACATTTCTGGATTTGCAACTGAAACTCTACTCTCAGGTAGATGCAGAAGAAACCGCTTTGCTTTACGCTGCTACTGCATTGGGTGTTTCTCAAGAACCGCAGGGATTGTATCATCTTCAAGGTAGTATGCAGGTGTTGAGCGATCGTCTCGTGGAAGCGCTAAAGCGAGATGGTGGTAAACTGCTCGTGCGTCACAGTGTCGATCGTATATTTGTGGAAAATGGAAAGGCAATCGGCGTTCGCATTCGCGATCTGAAAACCAACGAGGTCTGGACTGAAACAGCCGATCGCATTGTGGCAAATGTAACAGTACAAAATCTTGTCGATCTGTTAGATGAGAAACAAACAGAAAATCTTGCCATCCAAAATCCCAAATCCCAAATCCCAAATCGAATGCGCGGTTACAAACACAGGGTCGAGAAGTTACCGCCATCGTCGGGTGCTTTTGTTATTTATCTGGGTGTAGAGGAATCTGCAATTCCTGCTGGATGTCCGCCGCATCTGCAATTTCTTTACGATTATGAAGGGCCTATCGGTGAAAACAATTCTTTGTTTGTTTCGGTCAGTCATCCGGGAGACGGTCGCGCACCACAAGGAAAAGCAACGATTACCGCTTCTTCTTTTACCGATGTGAGACAGTGGTGGAACTCTCATAATAATTATGAAGATTTGAAACGAAAATATACTGAGGAAGCGATCGCTCGTCTTTCCCAATATTTCCACCTGACACCGGAAACTATCATTCATGTGGAAGCTGCGACACCGCGCACTTTTGCTCGCTTTACGGCACGCGATCGAGGTATCGTTGGCGGTGTAGGTCAGAGAATACCAACTTTTGGCCCGTTTGGATTTGCCAATCGCACGCCTATCCAGAATCTTTGGTTGGTCGGCGATTCCACTCATCCAGGTGAAGGAACTGCTGGAGTATCTTATTCTGCTTTAACTGTAGTGCGGCAAATCGAAGCTAGGGGCTAGAAAGTCAAAAGTCAAAAGTCAAAAGTCAAAATTTCCACTCCCCCACTCTCTCCATAGCCCCTAAAGGCAAAAATGTCCAATTTAACTACTCTGCATCAAGAGGCTCTAGCTTGGCACAACCAGAAATGTTTTGTCCAAGCGGAACAAAAATATAAAGAGGCTTTGCAGTCGCATCCAAATAATCCAGATATTTGGAGCGATTTATCTGTCTTATATTATCAAATGGATAGATATCAAGAAGGATTAGAGGCGATCGATCGCGCCTTAAACCTTGGCTCACCCAAACAAATTTACTATTATAGACTTGGTTTACTGCTAGAAAAAACAGGTGAAATCTCCCGTTCGATCCGCGCTTATCAACAGTCGATCGTCCTCGATAATAATTGGATTGACTCTTATGTAAACTTAGGACGGATATTATTTGAACAAGGCAACCTTTCCAAAGCTGAATCAGTTTTGATGCAGGCGATCGCTCGCCAAGTAAATCGTGCAGATATTTACTATTATTTAGGCAAAGTTTTAATAGCACGCCGTCAAGTAGAGTCAGGGATAGCTGCTTATAAAAAAGCCCTAAGTATCCAAAATGATGATTTTAATATTTTGTCCGATTTGGGAACGGCATTGCAGAGTCAAGCTCGGCCAGAACCAATCGGGTTACTTTACCTCGGCCATGCGTTCTATTACCAAAATAATTATGCCCAAGCAGTTAAATATTACGAAGATTTTTTAGCTATTTCTCAAGAAAATCCTATAAATGCAGAGCTTATCCTTGAAGCATACTTTAACTTAATTACCAGTCTTTATCGCTTAGAACAGGATGAAGAGGCAATTAAAGCCTATCGCGAAGCAATAGAAAATTATCCAAATGTAGATAGATTGCAAGCCCAGCTATTTGAATTTTTACATTTAGATGGCCGAGCAAAAGAAGCTGTAAAAATCGCAAATTTACAACCGAAATTACTGAAAAATCATTTAGATTTACTACGGCAAAATTCATTAATACTTCCTGTTGTTTATGAAAGCGAAGAAGAAATAGATTATTACCGCGATCGCTTTACACAAGGATTAGAAGAACTAATTGAACAAACCTCTTTAACAACTCTCGAAACTATAAAAAATGCTTTAATGTCTGTGGGAGCGCACACAAACTTTTATTTAGCCTATCAAGGTAAGAATGACTTAGAACTACAAACTCGTTATGGACAATATTTTCATCAAATTATGGCAGCAAATTATCCTGAATTTATCAAGGATATACCAATGCCTAAACTGAGCGAAGATGGCAAGATTCATATCGGGTATATTTCTAACTATTTCTATAGTTATCATACAGTGCCTCATTTATTTCTCGGTTGGCTGCGTCATTGCGATCGCCACAAATTTAATGTGTCTTGCTATCAGCTAGGTAATCCTTCCGACATAGGAATAGTTAAGTTTTTAGAACAGTATAGCAATAATTTTGATCGCCTAGCACACGACCAAAGCTTAGACATAGATTATATCAGAAAAACAGCCGAAAAAATTATTAGCGATCGCCTTCATGTACTGGTTTTTCTAGACATAGGTATGCACCCGTACATGAACGTATTTGGGAGCTTAAGATTAGCCCCGATTCAATGCAGTACATGGGCGCATCCTGTGACTACTGGGTTACCGACAATAGATTACTTCTTATCGAGCGATTTAATGGAACCATATGATGCTGAAAACCATTACTCAGAAAAATTAATCCGCTTACCTAATATTGGGATATCCTACCCCAAAACAGCAATTCCCAAAGTAACAAAAACGCGGAAAGATTATCAACTGCGAGAGAATGCGCTCGTTTATTTATGCTGTCAGTCACTTTATAAATATCTACCACAGTATGACTATATATTTGCTGAAATTAGCAAACGTATTCCCCAAGCTCAATTTGCTTTTATATCTAACAAAAGCAGTCATGTTACCAAGCTGTTTCGTCAGCGACTGCAACGTGCTTTCGAGCGCGTTGGATTGAACAGCGAGGATTATTGTAAAATATTGCCCCAGCAATATCAAATTGACTATTGGAACCTTAATTTGATTTCCGATATATTTTTAGATACTCTCAGTTGGTCTGGAGGTAGAACAACCTTAGAAGCGATTACCTGTAATTTACCTATTGTCACCTGTCCGGGTGAGTTTATGCGCGGTCGCCATTCCTATGCAATTTTGAAAATGCTAGGAGTGACAGAAACAATTGCTAAAGATGAAACTGAATATATCGAAATTGCTGTGAGATTGGGTTTGGATCGATCGTGGCGAGAAAGTATAGTCAAAAAAATGAACCAGCGCCACCCTTATCTTTACAATGACAAGACTTGTGTAGCAGCGCTGGAGGAATTTTATCAGCAGGTAGTCCGAGAAAAATATCAAGTTTCTAAGGAACAGTAGTAGGTGCAGGAGTTGACTGTTCCGAAGGAGCAAACTCTGGAGGTGGAGTACTTTGCTGTGTCTGCTCTACTGGTGGTGGAGCAACAGGTTCCGGACTGGGTGCAATAGGTTCTGGACTGGGTAAAGCTGGAGGATTGAGAATATTTTGCCAGACATCGATCTGCGCCCTCGCTTCTCCATAGGCACTCGTACCGGAAGGTATAGTTTTAGCAATTGCGATCGCACCTTGCAAATCGTAAGTTGCCCGGTCTTGCGCCTGACTCAGCATTTGATAGCTCCACTGATTTATAGCTTCTTCAGCTTCCGATCGCAACGGGCTAGAGTTGGGTACTTGCTTTGCCAATCGAATCGCCGACGCCAAAGCATCTGGAGTTGCTTGAGTTGCGACGCTGCGTGCTTGTTGCAAATTTTGTTGAGCTTGGATTTGTGCTTGCCAATCCTTTGTAGCCGCTTGCGCCTCGCCGGATAACGCCCTTCCCGATTTAATTTGTTGGGCAATAGCAATAGCATCAACAAGATTGCCCCCACGTGCCAACTGCCGAGCTTGATCCAGATAAGGCTGGTCTTGAATGCGCTGAATCTGACCCGTCCATTGCTTAACCTTATCTTGAGCTTCCCGATAAAGAGCCCGACCGACAGCAATTTGACTTGCCTCATCAATTGCCGCTTGCAGAGAAGTTTCATCGCCCAAACTCGCCATTTGTTCGGCGCGACTTAGATAAGGACGATCTTCCATCGTCTGAATTTGAGATGTCCAGCGAGAGATTTCCGTTTTTGCTTCGTCACCGCGAGGATGACTGGCGGGGATGAGTTGCGCCTCTTTAATTGCGGATTTTAGGTCGCTAGCAGTACCCAGTTGAGCCAGTTGGCGTGCTTTTTCCAGATGAGCGATGTCTTCGAGTTCTCGCTGCCAGCGAATAATCAAATCCTGGCCCTTACTATACAGAGGTCGGTCAGGAGTAAGCTTTTTCACAAGCGCGATCGCCTCTGACAAACTAGCAGCCGTGCCTTGTTGTGCCACAGATTGGGCTCTAGCCAGATCGATAAAATCTTGTACCTGGGCCTGCATATTGGCACGACCGGGAATCTGACGGGCGATCGCAATCGCTTCATCCACATTCCGCGACTCCAATTGCGCCTCTGCCAGCTCCATCATTTTGCCGCCAAATTCCACAATAGCCGCTTGAGCTTCCTTATATAGGTAACTCTTGGCGTCGATTGACTGCACTAGCTCGATCGCCTTAAGCAGATTCTTCAATCCGCCGCGTCTTGCTTGATTTTGCGCCTTACCCAACGTCTCACCATCATCCCGCGCTGACGCGATCAGCTGGTTCAGTTCCTCATACTTAGTCGTTTCCCAATAAGTATTACCTATGTAGAGCAAACGTACAGCTTCCCGAAAAGCTTGAGACCAGTTTTGCTTACGCAGTTCATCTTCCGCGTCCTTATAAACTTTCTCTGCCCTAGACCAAAGAGATTTCCAACTTTTAATCCGATCTTCCACCAATTTGTAGGCAGGTACATCAGCCGGAATTTTTCTAGCGATGGCGATCGCCTCATCCAGCTTACCTGCATCAAACGATTTTTCCGCCAGATCCAAAATGTCTTTTGACCAGTCTTCGATTTCTGCGTTGACTTCCTCGCGCATCGGGTGATCCGGCGGCAGACTTTGGACAAGCGCGATCGCTTCCAGCAAATCTTTCACCGTCTGCTTCTTAGCCGCTAACTGAGCGCAATACAGGCGCATCGATGCCGAGGCAGTTGGCCAGTACATCGACGGACAGTTCGGCACAGTTGGCAGCTTCAGCAATAAGGCCACTGCCGTAAATCCTACTCCACCCGCCGTCACCGTTGCCAAACCTGCCCAAAACTGCCAATGGCTCGACCAGTGTCGCAACTTTTGCGAAACTTCGGCCTCAACAGGTGCTGATTTTCCTGGCTCCACTTTTTCTAACAGCTCCCCATCAGCGCGTTCCGATCCAGAAGATTGTGTTTTCGGCATCATAGTAGTTTCTGCGGATACTGGAGCAGCGACAGTCGGCGGCACAACAGCCCTTCCAGGAATCAGCGGCGGAATGCGGAATCGGTTGCGTTCGCGTAGCGGCGCAGATGCGTTATCCTTCTGTTCTGAACCTCTGGTGCCAGACTGTCGGTCTGAACTTCCCCGTTCTCTCATAGCTCACACCAAATCGATCGTGCATTGGCCAAGGCTTGGCTGGTTCGGCTCGAACATCAATTTAAGAGCGATCCTACCCCTCTAATCCCAAAAAAGCTAGATCTTGTGGATTATATCCTTAGTTGGCCTATGCCTGTAATACTCCACCTTAACTTAGAGGGCTGATATTCGTAATTAGTTAGAGAGCGATTTCAAATGGAGACTCAAATTCAATTTCAATCTCAAATCTCAAATTGCCCATACCTTTTTTCAAGATTGAGCCCGTAAATCTACAATCAGTTGCGCGAGTTCATCGCTACTGGCTTGGTAGACCTCACCACAGAAGTGACAAGTCGCCTCAGCACCATTATCTTTCTCGATCATGTCCTGGAGTTCTGCTTCCCCCAGCATTTTTAAAGCACCCATAACGCGGCTTCTAGAACAACCGCAGTGAAAGCGCAGCAACTGTATTTCTGGTAGCAGCACCAGTCCCATATCTCCCAGTAGCTGCTCAAAAATGTCCGGCAGTGTCTTGCCTGCCTGCAACAAAGGTGTAAACCCGGATAGAGCGCCAACACGAGACTCCAAAGTTTCCACCAGCGCTTCATCTCTTGCTGCTTTGGGTAAAACTTGGACTAAAATACCCCCAGCCGCTTTGACTTCGCCAGCTTCTAGAAATACACCGACAACTAGAGCCGAGGGAGTTTGTTCTGAAGTTACTAGGTAATTGGCTATATCATCGCCAATTTCACCTGAAACCAACTCGACAGTACTGGAATAGGGATAGCCGTATCCTACATCTCGGACAACATAGAGATAACCATCATGACCCACAGCTCCACCAACATCGAGTTTGCCCTTGGCATTTGGTGGCAGCTCAATTGAGGGATTATCCACATAGCCGCGCACGGTTCCATCCAAACCTGCATCCACAAGAATACCACCCAGAGGGCCGTTACCTTTGACCCGGATATTTACTCTTGATTCGGCTCGCTTCATATTGGAGACTAGCAACAGCCCTGCTGTCATCGTGCGGCCTAATGCCGCCGTTGCCACGTAGGAAAGCTTGTGCCGCCGTTTGGCTTCTTCTGTGAGGCGCGTTGAAATCGCACCAACTGCACGAATTCCACCATCGGCTGCGGTAGCGCGGATTAACTGATCGGCCATGAAAAATCCTTACATTTCTTCACATATCCTATTTTAAGTTGGCGATCGAGCAGCTGGCCATCCACAGGCATTTGGTCAGAAACTGTCAAGTTTTGCCATACTTTAAATATTGCGGCCTCAAATGCGGGGTAACTATAAGTAGCGCCCCTCAAAGCCAAACTCGCTACAGGCAATTTTAAAGATGCTGGGTACATTTCAAAAAAGCAATCTGCGAATCGAGATAGAAGCTGAAGAAACAGCCATCCGGGATAGTCTACTGCAACCGAGCCAGCTGCAACAATGGCTGTGGCCTCTCAACTTATCCTCTGGATTACCGGAACAGTTCTCCCGTGGCCTGACATTCACCAGCCAAATCGGCCCGGTAGCTATTCAACACCGAGTTGATGTGGCAGAATCCAACTGTCTGCGTTTTTTATTAAGTCAGGGTATTGACGGTTTTCACGAATGGTGCTGGGGAGATGGTTGGGTGCAGTCTCGTCTAGAAGGGGTGTCTCTGCTGCCCCTAAGTTTGGGCCAAACTCTGAGTTTGCTCCAGCTTAAACAATTTTTACAAGCCAAACAAAGCACCTAGCTAATTCTTGACAATTAGCAGGCGATCGGCACTATCTTTACGATTGTTGTCAGACTTGCTCCACCACTCCATCTAAACCAACTTGTTTGAGAAACGAGTAAAAATCCTCCACAATCGAGGCATCTTCAGGTTTAGACACTCACTTCTTGACAGAAAATAACCATAATCCTATTGTTTTAGGTGCAAACCAGAAAATTTCTGGAGGGAGATTTTCCGAGCGCAAAATGACTACCTTTGTCGATTTTGCCGCTGTTTTGCTACCACTTCATTCAACCCGACTTGCTCTAAAAGCGAGTAAAAATCGTTAGAAATCAACCGATCTTGCGGCTTAGTTTCAGATGCGCTGGAAAGCTCTTTTAAGGCATCGTACCAGAATCCTTGCTGAGCGTAGATTCTAGCGCGATCGCGTTCCGAGCGGGCAGATTTTAACTGCCTGTTCAGTTCCTCTGGAGGAGCGATGCGCCTGATAGCAGCTTGAAGAATAACTTTCTTACCAGCTAATCCATCGCAGGCAACTGACACCGACCAAAGGTAGTCTTGCCCTACAGCTAATTCCGGTAGGTTTTTAGGAATTTCTGTTTGAATTATGCCTGCTTTAGGTATTTGCAGATCATCCTTAAATATTGGCTCATTTGTCCCTACTTTCGTTAAGGTAAACTCCACCGATGTGGTGTCACGCATATACCAAAAAAACGTAGGACGGCCCGAAATAGTTTCTCCGGCGTGATTCTGGGGAACTAGGAGTACAGGTACCCTTTGGGAACACGCTCTGGGAAGAGACTGCACTCGGACTGGGGGAGCAGGGGCAGGACCACGTATATCACTTCCCCGCAACTGAATCACCGAATCATCACCTGACTCCAAAATAGCTGGCTGCTCGTAATTACGAGCTCCACCTGCCGCAGTTTGCGAAGGAGCGCTTCGATTGGGGGGCTTGTAATTAATGCCTGTGCCACCTTGTGAAGGAAGTTGGGCTAATACGGCAGCGTTTAAACTTAGTCCCATTGATAAGTGGTTCCACGTTCGATCGGTCGGGGTATTGCTCCCAGCAATCAACTGGCCCAAAACGATTGATATCGCACCTGTTAGCACAGTCGCCTGTTGACGGCAAATCAGCATAATCTTCGCTCTTTACAGCGTTTTTAAAGGCAGTAGTATAGACTCCCAAATTTTAGATTTAGTTCTAGTTGGGATTTTATTTCTAGGTCGATCGGAGTTTCTTAAGCAAAATTTAACAACTCGGTGGGGTTTGTTCGTTCTGGCACAGCACTGCTCAGCCAGCCGTTATCAAGTCGCTTTGTTGCTATTTTGGCTTAACTACCAACACCGAACAAGGGGCATCCGCTACGACTTGACTGCTGACAGACCCCTGCAAAATCCGCTTTAAGCCAGTTAAGCCTCGATTCCCGATGACAATTAGGTCGGCTCGATAGATATTTGCAAGACGAATGATTTCTTCTGCTGGGTCTCCAGTGACTATTTCCAATTCACTCTGGCAAGGCAGATAACGCTGGTAGGATTGCAGCTGCTTTTCAATGTGTCTGTAGGGCAGTTCCTCGGAATTACTGTGAGGCCGATCGGCTGCCCATTGAACATCAGCATCTGGCGGAGGCATGACATGAGAAAGGACGATTTTTGTCCCTGATTGCAATTGGATGCTGTTTATAGTCTCAATCACTTGCTCCGATAGCTCCGATCCATCAAGTGCCACCAGAATTGTTTCGATCACAGATGAGACCTCCTCACAAGAATTTAAAACTCAGCGATCGGCACCGAGCGTCACTACTGGCTTTAGTTTAGCGATATTCTGACCAAAAAGGGAGACGGCGAGTGGGAGAGCGCGAGGCAAGAGGGATTTGCAACATTACGCTGAAAAAGCTCATTAATTTGGGTTCTAGCCTCTGAATTTATTCGCGAACCATCGAAAAAGACTTTTTCCAGATGCTTCGCATTTCCCTCTCTTTTCGCCCTCTTCCTTTCCAGCTTGGGTGCTTACAATCCCTGGTTTCCACCTTCTCGTCTGGGCATACGGAGTCGCACTGAGTCGGCGTGAGAAGGGAGTCCTTCAGCATTAGCCAGCACATCGATCTGGTTAGCAACCTTTTGAAGCGCGGTTGGCGAGTAACTGATGATTGAGGAGTGCTTCATAAAGGTTTCCACTCCCAGCGCTGAAGCGTAGCGAGCTGCACCGGAAGTCGGTAGGGTATGGTTGGGCCCAGCCAAGTAATCGCCCACTGCTTCGGGGGTCGAGGTACCCATAAATATGGCACCTGCATGGCGAATCAGATCCAACATCGCCCAAGGGTCATCTACTTCCAGTTCCAAGTGTTCGGGTGCGAACTCGTTGGAAAGCTCTGCTGCCTCGGCGATTGAATCCACGACAACGATCGAGCCATAGTGAGCGAGGGCTTTCTCCGTCAGCAGGCGTCGCGGATGGTCTCGCAATTGCCATTCGACTTCTGCCTGTACTTTCTGCGCCAGCACGGCATCAGTCGTCAGCAGAATGGCAGCTGCCATTGGGTCGTGTTCCGCTTGTGCCAGCAAGTCTGCCGCTACGTAGACTGGATTGGCAGTTGTGTCTGCAATCACCAGTACTTCCGATGGCCCTGCTAACGAGTCAATCCCCACTGTGCCGTAGACTAATTTTTTAGCCAGGGTAACGTAAATGTTACCTGGGCCAGTAATTACGTCTACCTTCGGTATAGTTTCGGTTCCGTAGGCCAAAGCAGCGATCGCTTGAGCGCCCCCCACACGGTAGATTTCGGAGATCCCTGCTTCTTGGGCAGCTACCAGCACAGCTGGGTTAATTGGCGCAGGGGAGATGCTTGCAGATGTCGGCGAAAGAGTGGACTTTTTTTCGCTTTCGTCTAGGCCGATGTGCCCAGTAGGCGGCGCGGGCGGCGTCACCATCACAATTCGGGGCACTCCAGCCACTTTAGCTGGGATAGCATTCATCAACACGGTACTGGGATAGGCAGCACGACCTCCAGGAACGTAGATTCCAGCCCGATCTACTGGGTTGTAGCGCTTTCCCAGCACTACCTCATCTTCTTTAAATTGAACCCAGGATTTAGGCACTCTCTGTCGGTGAAACGCTTCTATCTGGGCTCGCGCTAACTGAATTGCATCCAACAACTCTTTGGACACCTGTTGATAAGCGGCATCTAATTCCGAGCCGCTCACCCGCAGTTGTTCTGGAGTCAGGAATTGTCGATCGAATTCTTGGGTATAATGCAAGACTGCCCGGTCACCTTGGCGCTGTACCGCCTGTAGGACTTCCCGAACCGTTGCTTCTTTGTGAACAATCTGGTCAGTGGAAGTGCGATCGCGGATACGCCGCAGTTCCGCCTCTGCCTCAGTCCGCTGAGTAATGATTCGCAGCATGAAGTTAGGAACGCCCTTAGTTAGGAATTACCCGCTTTGAGAAAGGGTTAAAAGGCATTCAGGCGAAAATATGTAGATGCCAACTTAACCCCTACTCGTTTCTCTAGCTTAACGTGGATTTTTATCGGGATCGCTCCCTCGGCAGTATAGATGTTATATTAGTTTTTCCAGGATTTTGAATGTTCATTATTATAGTGTCCCTTCGGTATTGAGCAGTGGCTAACACCAAGTCCGCAATTAAGCGCGTTGAAATAGCAGAACGCAATCGTTTGCGTAATAAAGCTTACGCTTCGGCGGTCAAGACGCTGACCAAGAACTTCTTGGCATCTGTCGAAACCTACGCAGCCAACCCCACCCCTGAATTGCTACAGGAGGTACAGCAGCGTATGTCAGCTGCATACAGCAAAATCGACAAAGCAGTTAAGCGAGGCGTCCTGCACCGCAATAATGGGGCTCGCAAAAAATCTCGTTTGGCACGCACCCTCAAGCGCTACAGCACTAAGGTATCTGCTGCTTCTTAGCTGTTTGTTTTTTGTGGTGAGTCATCAGTCAATAGCATAATATTGCGATGCCTAATGACCGCCGCTTTTATCCCCCATCTGGCCCGACTTTAATTATTGCCGTGCCAGATGCTTCACGCTAGATGCTTCAGCTGTACGACGGGCGGGACGCCCACCCCACAGTGCCCATGCAATTAATTGACACCCACGTCCACATTAATTTGATTGGCTCGTGGGGCGACTCAAAAATGCTGCCGCCCCAAGAAGGTAATTTTGATTCGTGCGAGCGCGAACTGGAGTCTGTGCGCCAGCGATGGTTAGAAGCAGGTGTCATTCGTCTGGTACATTCCTGCGTGGAGCCAGACGAATTTACAACTATTCAAAGCATCGCGCACAAGTTTCCAGAGGTTTACTTTGCTGTGGGTTTGCATCCTCTGGACGCCCATAAATGGATACCTGAGTACGAAGAGAAAATTTTCTCTTTAGCACAGTCCGATCCGAAAGTAGTTGCTATCGGCGAAACCGGATTAGACTTCTATAAGGCAGAAAACCAATCCACACAGGAAACCGTCTTTCTGGCTCATCTCGATCTGGCTAAAAAGCTAGATAAGCCTGTCATAATTCACTGTCGGGATGCAGCGGTACGAATGCGAGACCTATTGGCAGAATTTTGGCAGCGTCGAGGGCCAGTAAGAGGAGTGATGCACTGCTGGGGAGGAGGGCCAGAAGAAACCCAATGGTTTTTAAATTTGGGTTTCTATATCAGCTTTAGTGGTATCATCACCTTTAAAAACGCCACCCAAATTCACGAATCGGCTAGGATAGTACCAGAATCGCGCTTGTTGATTGAGACGGATTGCCCTTTTCTGGCACCAATACCCAAGCGGGGCAAACGCAACGAACCGGCTTACGTGCGATACGTCGCCGAGCATATGGCTCGTCTGCGGAGCGTATCAACAGAAGCGATCGCCCAAACTACAACCGAAAATGCCTGTAAGCTGTTTGGCCTTTAAAAGGGCTTATGCTCGGTGGTTAAATTCCGGACTCCTCATATTTTGCCTATTTTGTCGTGGCAAAAATTACGGGTTCCGGTTAATTTTTGCGTCAATATATTCTGGCTTATGGGGAGCGACAATATTTTAAGCCGCTGAGTCTGCTCTAAGGTAAAGACGTTAGGTATAACGTCTCCAAATGCTATGTCATAATTGGTAGAGGAATATCTGGTATGAAAATAGGAATGAAGCTGAAGAGCAAATGCCATTTTGGCCTACAGTTTGGCCTACAGTGACGCGCCACAAAAGATTTATCTCCCCCAAAGGCGAGAGTAGGTGTTAAGATGGAGAACGCTTAAAATATTGGAGCGTAAACAAAAGATTTTACGAAGATCCGAAAAAGTCCTAAACAGAAGACAGTAGAGAGCGTCTACATGAAATACCTCTACCATATTGCATCGCGGATTGATGAATGAGAATATTCCTGCCCATAGCAAAGCGTTCTGAAAAGAGGAGCGGATTGTACCAAATATCATGTCTGTCGGCTTTGAAGGCGGTAATACTTAAAGCCGCTCCCCAAAGCAGGGATAAATGACATCCCACCCTTAAATATTTATCGACCTGTCCTGGCGATCGATCGTCGGTTTTTTCCAAGATAGCATTTGGAACTTCTTGCCCTCCTACAGTTAAGCAAAAATAATACGCATGACTAACCAGACCTACACCGAACCCACCGTTACCTTACCGGATTTAGTGGAAATTCAGCGGGCTAGTTTCCGCTGGTTCCTAGAAGAAGGACTGATTGAAGAACTCAATAGCTTCTCTCCTATCACCGACTATACTGGCAAGTTGGAATTGCACTTTTTGGGGAAAGACTACAAGCTCAAGCGTCCTAAATACGATGTGGACGAAGCTAAGCGACGGGATAGCACCTACGCGGTGCAGATGTATGTGCCGACGCGGTTGATTAATAAGGAAACTGGCGAAATTAAGGAGCAGGAAGTCTTTATCGGCGATTTGCCGTTGATGACCGATCGTGGTACTTTCATCATCAACGGTGCGGAGCGAGTGATCGTTAACCAAATTGTCCGATCGCCCGGTGTTTATTACAAGTCAGAAACGGATAAAAACGGTCGGCGTACTTATTCTGCTTCGCTCATCCCCAATCGTGGCGCGTGGTTGAAGTTCGAGACGGATAAAAATGACTTGGTGTGGGTGAGGATCGATAAAACTCGCAAACTCTCCGCGCAGGTGCTGTTGAAATCTTTGGGATTGGGGGATAACGAAATTTTTGACGCGCTGCGCCATCCGGAATATTTCCAGAAAACTTTGGAGAAGGAGGGTAATCCCAGTGAAGAAGAGGCGTTGATGGAACTCTATCGCAAGCTGCGTCCGGGAGAACCCCCGACTGTTTCTGGCGGACAGCAGCTGTTGGATAGTCGCTTCTTCGACCCGAAACGCTACGACTTGGGTCGCGTGGGAAGATATAAGTTGAATAAAAAACTGCGCCTCAATGTGGCGGATACCGTGCGGGTACTGACTGCTCAAGATATCCTGGCCAGTATTGATTACTTGATTAATTTGGAATTCGACATCGGCCAAACGGATGATATTGACCACTTGGGTAATAGGAGGGTGCGGAGTGTGGGGGAATTGCTCCAGAACCAAGTGCGGGTGGGGTTGAACCGGTTGGAAAGGATTATTCGGGAACGGATGACTGTTTCCGATGCGGAATCTCTCACTCCTGCTAGTTTAGTCAATCCCAAACCTCTGGTGGCGGCGATTAAGGAATTTTTCGGTTCTTCCCAACTCAGCCAGTTTATGGATCAAACGAATCCTCTGGCGGAACTCACACACAAACGTCGCCTTTCTGCTCTGGGGCCGGGTGGTTTGACGAGGGAGAGGGCGGGTTTTGCGGTGCGGGATATCCATCCTTCGCACTACGGACGTATTTGCCCGATCGAAACTCCAGAAGGGCCGAATGCGGGCTTAATCAGTTCTCTCGCGACTCATGCGCGGGTGAATCAATACGGCTTTCTGGAAACACCCTTCTGGCCGGTGGAAAATGGACGCATCCTGAACGATCGCATCCCTGCCTATATGACTGCGGATGAGGAGGATGATAAGCGCGTTGCGCCTGGGGATATTCCGGTTGATGAGGATGGCAAAATCTTGGGGGAAACTGTGCCGGTGCGCTATCGTCAGGAATTCACTACTACGACGCCCGACCAAGTGGATTTCGTGGCTGTTTCGCCGGTGCAAATCATTTCGGTGGCGACGTCGCTGATTCCATTTCTGGAACACGATGATGCTAACCGGGCTCTGATGGGTTCCAATATGCAGCGGCAGGCGGTGCCTTTGCTGAAGCCGGAACGTCCGTTGGTGGGGACTGGTTTGGAGGCTCAAGCTGCTAGAGATAGCGGTATGGTGATTGTTTCTCGCATTGATGGAGAAGTGATTTACGTAGATGCGACGAGGATGATCGTGCGGGCGGGAGAGCAGGGGGGTGATAATTCTCGCTCTTCCTCCCTATCCCCCACTCCCTATTCCCTCACCCCTACCTCAGAATTTCTCATCCGCGATTATGACGAGTTGCGATCGAAAAATAGCTCTGCTTTCCGGGAAAAATATGGCAACTGCCACGAATACCAACTCCAGAAATATCAGCGATCGAATCAAGACACCTGCCTCAATCAACGCCCTTTGAGCAAGGTAGGCGATCGGGTCAAGGCGGGTCAAGTGATTGCGGATGGCTCTGCTACAGAAGGGGGCGAAATCGCGCTGGGTCACAATATCCTGGTCGCTTATATGCCTTGGGAAGGCTATAACTACGAAGACGCCATCCTGATCAGCGAGCGCCTCGTCATTGATGACATATATACCAGCATCCACATTGAAAAATACGAAATCGAAGCTCGCCAAACCAAACTGGGCCCGGAAGAAATCACGCGCGAAATTCCTAATGTGGGGGAAGATGCGCTGCGCCAACTTGACGAAACGGGCATCATCCGTATTGGTGCGTGGGTAGAATCGGGCGATATTTTGGTGGGGAAGGTTACGCCCAAAGGCGAAAGCGACCAACCTCCAGAAGAAAAACTGCTGCGAGCTATCTTTGGGGAAAAAGCCCGTGATGTGCGGGATAACTCTCTGCGCGTCCCCAACGGAGAAAAGGGGAGAGTCGTGGATGTGCGCGTGTTCACTCGCGAACAAGGTGACGAACTGCCCCCCGGTGCCAATATGGTGGTGCGGGTCTATGTGGCGCAAAAACGTAAAATCCAAGTTGGCGATAAGATGGCGGGACGCCATGGTAACAAGGGGATTATTTCCCGCATCCTCCCACCGGAAGATATGCCCTACCTGCCTGACGGGACACCGGTAGATATTGTCCTCAATCCTCTGGGGGTGCCGAGCCGGATGAATGTGGGTCAAGTGTTCGAGTGTTTGCTTTCCTGGGCGGGAGAAAATATGGGATTCCGGTTCAAGATTACGCCTTTTGACGAACGCTACGGCCAAGAAGCTTCCCGCACGACAGTTCATGGCAAACTCGCTCAAGCGGCGGATGAAACTGGTTACGATTGGCTGTTCAATCCAGATAATCCGGGCAAAATAGTGGTTTATGACGGACGTACTGGGGAGGCGTTCGATCGCCCGATTACGGTGGGTAAGGCGTATATGCTCAAACTCGTCCACTTAGTCGATGACAAAATCCACGCTCGTTCCACCGGTCCTTACTCGCTGGTGACGCAACAACCGCTGGGCGGCAAAGCTCAACAAGGCGGTCAGCGATTTGGAGAGATGGAAGTGTGGGCATTGGAAGCTTTCGGTGCGGCTTATACCTTGCAGGAATTGTTAACTGTGAAGTCGGACGATATGCAGGGACGCAATGAGGCATTGAATGCGATCGTTAAAGGTAAAGCGATTCCCCGTCCCGGTACACCCGAATCTTTCAAGGTCTTGATGAGGGAATTGCAATCTTTGGGATTGGATATTGCGGTTCATAAGGTGGAAACTGCCGCAGATGGTAGTAGCCGGGATGTAGAGGTGGACTTGATGGCCGATGTGGGCACTCGTCGCACACCTACGAAGCCGACTTATGAATCTTTGACTCGCGAAGATTTAGTTGACGAAGAAGACTGAGAATTTGAGATTTTAGATAATGGAATTGGGGTTAAGCAATGAGGAAATTTTGCACGATCGCTCAATAGTCGATCGAATCTCCTCTCATCCAAAATCTAAAATCTAAAATCTAAAAGCTAAAATCTAAAATCTAAAATCCAAAATTGACTGATGGCAAAACTCGAACAGCGCTTTGATTACGTCAAAATCGGTCTTGCTTCTCCAGACCGGATTCGGCAGTGGGGAGAACGCACGCTTCCTAACGGTCAAATCGTAGGAGAAGTTACTAAGCCGGAAACGATAAATTATCGCACGCTCAAACCGGAGATGGATGGTTTGTTCTGCGAGCGCATTTTCGGTCCGGCGAAGGATTGGGAATGTCATTGCGGTAAATACAAGCGCGTCCGTCACAGAGGTATTGTTTGCGAACGCTGCGGTGTGGAGGTAACGGAATCGAGGGTGCGCCGCCATCGGATGGGCTACATTAAATTGGCGGCTCCTGTCGCCCATGTTTGGTATCTCAAGGGCATTCCCAGCTACATTTCTATCCTGTTAGATATGCCGTTGCGGGATGTGGAGCAAATTGTTTATTTCAATGCCTATGTGGTGCTCAATCCCGGCAATGCGGATAATCTCACCTATAAGCAATTGTTGACGGAAGACCAGTGGATGGAAATCGAAGACCAGCTATATAGCGAAGATTCGCATCTGGTGGGGATAGAAGTGGGCATTGGTGCGGAAGCTTTGCAAACTCTGTTGCAGAATATCAACTTGGAGACGGAGGCGGAGCAGCTGCGGGAAGAAATTGCGAATGCGAAGGGACAGAAACGTGCCAAATTAATCAAACGGCTGCGGGTGATCGACAATTTTATTGCTACTGGGTCGAAGCCGGAGTGGATGGTGCTGACTGTGATTCCGGTCATCCCGCCCGACTTGCGTCCGATGGTGCAGTTGGATGGGGGAAGATTTGCGACTAGCGATTTGAACGACCTCTATCGCCGGGTGATTAATCGGAATAATCGATTGGCGAGATTGCAAGAAATCCTCGCACCGGAAATCATTGTCCGTAATGAGAAGCGGATGTTGCAGGAAGCAGTGGATGCCTTAATCGATAATGGTCGGCGGGGACGGACGGTGGTGGGGGCAAATAACCGTCCCTTAAAATCTCTCAGCGATATTATTGAGGGTAAGCAGGGAAGATTCCGGCAGAACCTCTTGGGTAAGCGGGTGGATTATTCGGGGCGATCGGTGATTGTGGTGGGGCCAAAGTTGAAAATCCATCAATGCGGATTGCCGAGAGAGATGGCGATCGAACTTTTCCAACCTTTTGTGATCCATAGATTGATTCGGCAGGGGTTGGTAAATAATATCAAAGCGGCCAAAAAGTTAATACAGCGCAATGACCCCAGTGTTTGGGATGTGTTGGAAGAAGTGATTGAAGGTCATCCAGTCCTGCTGAACCGCGCCCCGACGCTGCACAGATTGGGTATCCAAGCCTTTGAACCGATTCTGGTAGAAGGTCGCGCCATTCAACTGCATCCGCTGGTGTGTCCGGCGTTCAATGCGGACTTCGATGGCGACCAAATGGCGGTTCACGTTCCTCTTTCCTTGGAATCGCAAGCGGAGGCGAGATTGTTGATGTTGGCATCGAACAATATATTATCGCCGGCGACAGGTCGTCCGATCGTGACACCCAGCCAAGATATGGTATTGGGTTGCTATTACCTGACTGCGGAAAACCCAGCGTTGGCAAATAAACAAGAACGTTATTTCGCCAACTTAGAAGATGTGACAGTCGCTTACGAACAAGGCAAAATCGACCTGCATCAATACATCTGGGTGCGTTACGACGGACCGATGGAAACCGACGAACCGGAGAGCGAACCGCTCAAAGTTACCACAGAAGCAGATGGTAGCATCATCCAAATTTATAAATCCCAGCGGGTGCGATCGACTGCCGATGGCAAATTGATTTCTAAATTTATCCGCACCACACCAGGTCGGATTATCTACAACAAAGCAATTCAAGAAGTAATTGGATAGGGGTTAGGGGTTAGGGGAAGAGAGAAGAGGAAAAAGATTAATTCTTCCGCTCCCCTGCCCCCCTGCCCCCCGCTCCCCCGCTCCTTCCCTAATCCCTAATCCCTAAAAAAAATGGCAGACCAAAACATGACAGTCTTCCGTAACCGCATCGTCGATAAAGGTCAGTTGAAGCGTCTGATTGAATGGTCGTTTACCAACTACGGTACGGCTAAAACAGCGCAAATGGCAGACAAACTCAAAGATTTGGGATTCCGTTACGCCACCAAAGCCGGAGTTTCCATTTCTGTTGATGACTTGCAAGTACCCGATAGCAAACAGCAACTGCTGGAAGCTGCCGAAGAAGAAATTCGCCTGACGGAACAGCGTTACACCCGTGGGGAAATCACCGAAGTAGAACGCTTCCAAAAAGTAATCGACACCTGGAACAGTACCAGCGAAGCCTTGAAAGACGAGGTGGTTCGCAACTTCCGCAAAAACAATCCCCTCAATTCCGTCTATATGATGGCTTTCTCTGGGGCTAGGGGTAACATCTCCCAAGTGCGCCAACTCGTGGGGATGCGGGGATTGATGGCCGACCCCCAAGGAGAAATCATCGACTTACCCATCAAAACCAACTTTCGGGAAGGTTTGACAGTCACCGAATACATCATCTCTTCTTACGGTGCGAGGAAGGGATTGGTAGATACGGCATTGAGAACAGCAGATTCCGGATATCTGACGCGCCGACTGGTAGACGTAGCCCAAGATGTGATTATTCGGGAAATCGACTGCGGTACAATGCGGGGCATCACCATGCGATCGATGACCGACGGCGATCGTATCCTCATCCCCCTGAAAGACCGACTCCTGGGACGCATCCTCGCCCAAGACGTCACCCATCCCAAAACCGGCATCATCATCGCCCGTCGCAACGACCCCATCAGCAACGAACTCTCCGAGAAAATGGCCAAAGCGGGAGTAGAAGAACTCGTATTGCGATCGCCTCTCACCTGCGAAGCGGCGCGTTCCGTCTGTCAGCACTGTTACGGTTGGAGTTTGGCACACGCTTCGATGGTGGATTTGGGGGAAGCGGTGGGGATTATTGCCGCCCAATCGATCGGGGAACCGGGAACCCAACTGACCATGAGAACCTTCCACACCGGGGGTGTGTTTACCGGCGAAGTAGCCAGACAAGTGCGATCGACCATAGAAGGAGTAGTACGTTACGAAAAAGGATTGCGGACGAGAGCCTTTAGAACCAGACATGGAGAAGAAGCGCAAATTGCAGAAACCAACGGCGAACTCCTCATCACCCCAAAAGACAAAACCCTCAAGAGTACTCTAGTCCCCGTCACTCAAGGTTCGATCATCCTGGTATCCGATGCCGAAACGATCGCCAGCAATCAAATTCTGGCAGAAGTACCGATAGCCGGACGCAATGTGCGCCGCGCCACAGAAAAAGCGGTCAAAGATGTCGCCTCTGACCTAGCGGGAGAAGTTCTGTTTGCAGATTTGGTTCCGGAAGAAAAGACCGATCGTCAAGGCAACACCACCCGCATCGCCCAACGCGGCGGCTTAGCTTGGATACTTTCCGGTGAAGTTTACAACCTTCCGCCAGGTGCAGAACCGGTCGTCAAAAACGGCAGCGAAGTCAAACCGGGCAGCGTGCTGGCAGAAACCAAACTAATTACCGAACACGGCGGCGTCGTCCGACTCCCCCAAGAAAGCAAAACTTCATCTGGTGGACGGGAAATCGAAATCATCACTGCTTCTGTGTTGCTCGATACCAGCCTTGTCCGGATAGAAAGCTACCAAGGGCGCGACCACTATTTGATCGAAACTACTAACGGTCAATCATTCTCCCTGAAAGCCACACCGGGCACGAAAGTCCAAAATAACCAAGTGGTAGCGGAATTGATCGACGATCGTTACCGCACTCAAACAGGCGGTATCATCAAATACGCAGGTGTAGACGTAGCCAAACGCGGCAAAGCCAAACAAGGATACGAAGTCGTCAAAGGCGGCACCCTGCTGTGGATACCCGAAGAAACCCACGAAGTTAACAAAGATATCTCCCTACTTCTAGTTGAAGATGGCCAATTCGTAGAAGCCGGTACTGAAGTCGTTAAAGACATCTTTTGCAGCGTTTCCGGTGTGGTCGAAGTCGTCCAGAAAAACGATATCCTGCGAGAAATTACAATCAAGCCAGGGGATTTGCATACGATCGAAGACCCGGAAGAAATCATCCCGGAAACCGGCAGCCTAGCTTCTCCCGGTCAAGAAGTGTTACCGGGACTGCAAGTTAACGATCTGCGTTACATCGAATACATTGAAATGCCGGAAGGCCCAGCACTATTGCTACGCCCGATCGTCGAATACACTATACCCGACCAACCCTCTGTCCCCGCACAACGCGGCAGCCAAAGCGAAGCCCAAGACGCCGGTACTCAGCTAGAACTGCGAGCCGTACAGCGCCTTCCTTACAAAGATGGAGAACGGGTCAAATCTGTAGAAGGCTTAGAATTGCTTCGCACTCAATTAGTCCTAGAAATAGGTAAAGAAGCTCCTCAACTAGCCGCAGACATCGAACTTGTGCCGGACAAAGAAAATCCAGAAATATGGCGACTGCAACTGGTAATTCTGGAATCTCTAGTGATCCGTCGCGATGTCGCTGCCGACGCCACCCAAGGCAGCACTAACACCCGCTTACTCGTCACCGACGGTATGCAAATCCCTCCTGGTGCAGTAGTCGCTCGCACCGAAATCCAATGTAAAGAAGCAGGTCTTGTCCGAGGTATTCGCGAAGGCGCGGAAGCAATTCGGCGCGTCCTGGTAGTCCGCAATGCCGACTTAGTTCAAGTAGACACACAAAACCAAAAACCCAGCGTCAAAACAGGCGACCTGCTCGTAGCGGGAAGTCCTATAGCCCCCGGCATACGCGCATCTGAATCCGGCCAAGTAGTAGAAGTAACCGATACCCACATCGTCCTGCGAATCGCCCGTCCCTACCGGGTATCCACAGGAGCCGTGTTGCATATCGATGATGGCGACCTCGTACAGCGCGGCGACAACCTGGTCTTACTGGTGTTCGAGCGCACCAAAACAGGTGACATTATCCAGGGGTTACCTCGGATTGAAGAACTTCTGGAAGCTCGCAAACCCAAAGAAGCCTGCATACTTTCTCGCCGTCCGGGTACAGTCCAACTCGTGTACAACGAAGACGAGCCTACCGAGATCAAAGTGATAGAACACGATGGCGTCGTGGGTTCCTATCCGATTGGGCCGGGACAAAACTTGATCATCTCTGACGGTCAAGAAGTCAAAGCAGGCGAACCATTGAGCGATGGCCCAGCCAATCCCCACGAAATTCTGGAAATCTTCTTCGAGTTGAATCGGGAACAAACAGGTATTTACGAAGCGGCGCTGACAAGCTTGCGAGCCACGCAAACGTTCCTTGTTAACGAAGTCCAATCAGTATACCAATCGCAAGGAATTGACATCTCCGACAAACATATCGAAGTGATCGTCCGTCAAATGACTTCCAAAGTTCGTATAGACGATGGTGGCGATACCACCATGCTTCCCGGAGAATTAGTGGAATTGCGTCAAGTCGAGCAAGTTAACGAAGCTATGTCTATCACCGGAGGCGCACCCGCCCAGTACACCCCCGTGTTGCTGGGGATTACCAAAGCTTCGCTGAATACGGATAGCTTTATCTCCGCCGCCAGCTTCCAAGAAACTACTCGCGTGCTTACAGAAGCAGCGATCGAAGGTAAATCTGACTGGCTGCGCGGACTGAAGGAAAATGTGATTATTGGGCGCTTGATTCCCGCAGGTACGGGATTCAATGCTTATGAAGAAATGAGTGTAGCAGATGTAGACTTGTCTTATGACGGCAGCGGTGTCCTGGATGACGAACCAGGAGAAGTTATTTTAGACGATCGCACCGCTCGCGTTTACCGCGTAGAATCGGCTTTGGATTCGATTGACGCTTTGGGCGGGGAAACAACTTCGCAAATGCGCTCCAATGGCTCGTCGGGTTACGGCTCATACGGCTCTAACTTTTCTTCCTCTATCCTCGAAGAAGATGACGAACTCATCGGTAGCGATTTAGATGACGAAGACGAAGATGAAGATGATGAGGACGACGAAGACGATATGGATTAGGGCGTATATCCCCACCTAACATTCGTATAGGTGGGTACTTACGCCGATTTTGTTAAAAGCTCCCCCCTAGCTAAGATTGCAGTGACGCTGTCCGCACTGATAGCCGCAAGGTTTCAGAAGCACGTCTTACAACGAGATTCAATACCTGACCTACACGGGAAGATTCAACTATATTTTGCAAAGTTTCCGCACTGGTAACGGGAACACCATCAATTTCCACGATCGCATCTCCTTTGCGAAGACCTCCTGTAGCAGCTGGTGTGTTAGGCAAAACTTTCATCACAAGTACACCTTTTACCTCTGGGATGGTGAAAGGTGTATTTGGATCGTCATTATTTTGCTTCGCTAGCTCCGGTGTTAGCGTAATCATTTGAACTCCTATATAAGGGTGAGGAACTTTTTGACCCCGTGCGAGAACAACGCTGATTTCTTTTGCTTTGTTAATCGGAATGGCAAAGCCAATGCCCATTGCATCGGCGCGAATGGCGGTGTTAATTCCAATTACTTCGCCATACTCGTTTAACAGCGGGCCACCAGAGTTACCGGGATTGATTGCTGCGTCAGTTTGAATAAAATCCAATCGCTTATCGGGAACGCCAACTTCTGTGGAAGAGCGATGCAGAGTGCTGACAATTCCTAAAGTGACGGTATTGTCAAGTCCTAAAGGATTGCCGACTGCGATCGCCCAATCACCTACCTGCACCTGTGACGAATCGCCTAGCGATGCTACGGGTAAATCTCTATCCTGAGTATTAATCTTCACCACAGCTAAGTCGGTTATTTCGTCAACACCGCGTACTTGTCCTTCAAAGGAGCGCCCATCTTTCAGCGTCACCATCACTTTATCGGCTTGGTTAACTACGTGGGCATTGGTAAGAATGATGCCACCTTTGTCGATGATGAAGCCGGAACCTTGGCCGCGCAGCAGTTCTTGTCTGGGCTGTGCGGTGAAATCTTCTCCAAAGAAACGCCGGAAAAATGGATCGTCAAAAAAAGGATCTAAGCGCCTGCTAACCGTGCGCTCTGTATCGATTCTGACCACGGCTGGGCCAACCCTATTCACTGCTGCGGTTACAAAACTGTTACTTTGCTTTGTTTGAGGAACCTTTAGCTCAATGCTTTGCTCTGGTGGAAGAGCTGAATTTATACTTGCCTTGGGGCTTGCTTGAGAGGGTAGGACTGCGATCGCGCCCGATATTAGAACTGCCCCTAAGAAAGTGGCAAGTCCATAACGAGCGATTTTACCCAGAAGGTGATAGATTTTTTCACTCTGCATAGCTTGATTTTTTGGCTCCGCTGTGCTATTTAAGTTTTTGCATTTGTGGAGAAATGATGATATCTAAAATTATTTTTACAGTTCAGGGGCTGTCAGTTGCTGCCAAAATGCAGCGATAAATTATATTTGCTGTTTTGTAAGTTAGGATCTTGAGTACGGCTGTTCCACGACTTAAGGATGATTGGATCTAAAGACGAAATTTTATATACGGAGAAAGAAAAACTTTCTCCCCAATGTGATGAAGCAAGCAAAGATGATGCGCGTCATATCCATACCCATCATTCTCATAAGGAAGGACATTCCACTCATTCTCACGTTCACTCGGAAGAGTCGCTGCGCCGGGTAGTTAACCGTTTGTCTCGTATTGAAGGACACGTGCGCGGCATTAAGAATATGGTACAGGAGAGTAAACCCTGTCCTGATGTGCTGGTGCAGATTGCCGCAGTCCGAGGTGCTTTAGATCGGGTAGCGAGAATGATTCTCGACGAACATTTAACCGAGTGTATTGCTCGCGCTGCTAAAGAAGGGAATATTGAGGTGGAAATTGAAGAGTTAAAGGCTGCTTTGGATCGGTTTTTGCCGTAACAAAATTTTTGCGAAACTATCCTGAAAGCTGACACCAAGAGAGAAAAAAGAGAATAGGTAGATGCACCCTGATAATTTTAAACCTCCGCCTCACAACTGGAGTTTAGACTAACCGCGCTTTAGGGCGCGGTTAGTCTAAACTCCTATACAAGGCAAAATAGCTCAGCTTTTAGCTGAGTAAAAAAAGATTGATTTAATCAGGATTTAAGAGAAAAATAAGTTAGCTTTTTGAGT